>NZ_JBHXAY010000006.1:110322-134761 GCF_042728775.1 Nocardia sp. NPDC060259 | reverse complement strand
GAAGACACCGCCGCACGCGATGGCGCACACCCGGCAATCATTCCGCCTCCACTGTCCCGCACAACAAGCCGGGACGGAAGCGATCACCCACCGGACACTCGAATTGTCCGCCCTACTGCACTCGGAGGCTGCCGAAGAGGCCGTCCTTCTCGTCCTCGGGGCCCGCCGTGAAGTACAGCGCGTTCGCATCCCCCAGGCTCTCACCGTTGCCGAACATCAACGCCCACAGCCCGGCGATCTCGACCGGTTTCGCGTCACCGTCGCGCAGGTAGTCGACGAAGGTGCCGGTGGTGTCGTCGTAGGCCAGCACGCGGCCGAGGCCACCGAAGTTGCCGATCAGCAGCTTGCCCGAGAGCGCGCCGAAGTTCGACGGCGCGATCGCGACGCCCCACGGCGCGTTGAGCCTGCCGCCGTCGTCGATGATCCGCACCAGCTTGCCCGCTGCGTCGAATTCGGCCACCTTGCCCTTGTCCGGCTTGCCGCTCGAGGCCTTGTCGGCCTCGGCGTCGAGGGCGTCCTCTTCGGCCTTGTCGAACTTCTTCGGATCCTTCTCGTCGGGCTTGGTCACCGCGTAGGACACGAACACGCGGCTGCCAAGGGTGGTGATGTTGAACGGCGCCGGGTCGCCCGGCTTGACCTTCTTGCCCTTCTCGGGCGTCGCCGGGTCGATCACGTCGCCGGTGGCGAAGGGGTTGGCGAAACCGGTGGTCGCCACCGGCTGCCAGAACTTGTCGAACGTGCGGACCTGCGGGTCGGTGCCGAAGTCGGCGGCGAGCAGCTTGTCACCGGACGGGGCGAGCGCGATGCCGAAGAACGCCATGCCCTGCGCCGATCCGTCGAACACCTGGTTCGCGCCGCCGTCGCGGCGCACGATCGCGCCGTCGGGTGCCTGCTCGGTCCAGGCCGAGAGCTTGCCGGAGTCGGTGGCGAAGATGAAGCGCGAGGAGCCGCCGAGCGGGAGCGGCATGCCGTCGACATCGACCCACTGGTCGCGCACGGCGAACAGGTCGGAGGTGATCGGCGCCGGATTGAAGACCACGCCGGTGGTCTTGCCCGCGCTCTTGTCGGAGGTGTCGGCGTCGGCGCCGGGCACGCCGACGAGCTTGAGCTGATCCTGGAACAGCTTCTGCAGCTTGGGGTCCGACGCCGCGTGCACGTCACCGACGAACTGGTAGGACTTGCCGCCTGCGCCGACCCAGAAGTGACCGCCCGCGCCCTTGGGGCGATCGGCCAGGCCCCAGGCGTTGACCAGGTCAGGGAAAGTGAACTGGGCGTGGTAGGAGTCCTTGTTGGCCGCCAGGTTGGTCTGGCTGTACCGGTTGCCGTCGAGCGCGGCGACATCGTCGCCGGCGGTCTCGCTGCTCGAGCACGCCGCGGCAAGCAGCAGGGCCGCACCGAGAACCACACCGCGCACCAGCCCGGACCGTACCCCGCGGGTACCCCTCACATGTCCGTTCACGTTCTATCCTTTCGCCTCCGCCGGACGGCGTTTCAGGCGAGGCTGACCTTAGCCTGACGGCGGCCTCGGCGTGCCGTGACCGTCGCACCCGTGCCAGGTCTAAGCTGTCGCCCGTGGTCGAACCCTCCGCCCCCGTCGCCCCGCACCCCGACATCGCCGCCCTGGCACCGCTGCTCGGCAGCTGGCGTGGCCGCGGCCACGGCGAGTACCCGACCATCGAACCGTTCGACTATGTCGAGGAGATCATCTTCGGGCATCTCGGCAAGCCGTTCATCACCTACCGGCAGCGAACCAAGTCGGCGTCCGACGGCAGGCCGATGCACGCCGAGACCGGCTACCTGCGCAGTCCAGCGCCCGGCCGGGTCGAGTTGATGCTCGCCCACCCCACCGGGATCACCGAGATCAGCGAGGGCACGATCACCGAAACCGTCGACGGAATTCGCCTCGAATTGAACTCGACGAATATCGGCCGCTCCGGATCGGCGAAATCGGTTACCGCCCTCGGCCGCTCATTCCACGTGACCGGCGACACCATCGACTACACGCTGCGAATGGCCGCCGTCGGTGAGTCCCTGCAACATCATCTGGCCGCAACTCTGCAACGCGCGTGACCGCCGCCGAATTCGAAATATTACCCAGACACGGCCACTGAACTGCGCATTCGCGCGATCGATACCGATCATTCACCGTTTCATCACGGTCACATACCGGTTGTGTTCGAACACGCCCGCACATAACGCAACAATTAGGTGTCGCTTGCTCTCGCCGCCTGTTGCGGCTGTGATCACCGTTCTACGGTTCAAGCAACAGCTAACCGCTAGACAATCGAAAGGCTGCCCGGGAAAGCACGTCGAAACCCTGAACGAGGGAGACGGACCATGAGGCGTTCCACCCTGATCTTGACCACTGCCGGAATGATTCTGGGCGGCGCGGCCGCCATCGACCTTCTCGAGGGCGCAGGCACCAACGCCGCACCCGAACCCGCTGCGAGCTACAACGTCTCGCACAACATGGCGACAGCCCATTCCGAGAGCAGTTCCCTCGCGGTGGTGCGGCTGGCGACCGAGACCCCCGCTCAGTAGCCGGGTGGCAGCGCGGCGAACATGTCCCGGGTGACGGCGACGGCATTGTCGGAGCTGCCACCTTTGACCAGCAGCGTCGCGAACGCCATATCCCCGCGGTAGCCGACGAACCACGAGTGCGACCCGCCGTCGACCTCGGCCTCGCCGGTCTTGCCATACACCTCGCCCTGATCCCTGATCCGTTCGGCGGTGCCGCCGGTGACCACCATGCGCATCATCGAGCGCAGGCCGTCAACCACGGCCTGGTCGATCGCGGGCCGGTCACCGGTGATCTCGGTCGGCCGGCCCGCGATCAGATACGGCACCGGCGCCGACCCGTGCGCGACCGTCGCCGCCATCACCGCCATCCCGAACGGGCTCACCACCACCCGGCCCTGGCCGATGCCGTCCTCGGCACGCTGCACGAGTTCCTCGGCGGGTGGCACCGAGCCCGACATGGTCGGCAGCCCCTCCACCTGGTAATCCTGGCCGATGCCGAGACGGGCGGCGGCCTCGGTGAGGGCGGTGCTGTCGAGCCTGCTCGCCAGTCGCGCGAAGGTGGTGTTGCAGGATCGTTCGTAGGCGGTCGCCATCGGCACCTCGCCGACGGAGAAGAGGTTGTAGTTGGGGATCGTGCGCTCGCCGATGGTGGTGTGGCTCGGGCACGGCAGCACGGTCTCCGGCGTGGCGATGCCCGTCGCCATCGCGGCTGAGGCCGTCACCGTCTTGAAGATCGAGCCGGGCGGATACTGACCGCTCGTGGCCACCGGACCGTCCCGGTCGGCGTACTTGTTCTGGGCGACCGCGAGGATCGCACCGGTCGACGGGCGGATCACCACCATCATGGTCTGCTCGGTGCGCAGGTCCACCGCGTGCTGCGCGGAGTTCTGCACGAACCGGTCGATGCTCAGCGCGAACGAGGGTGCGGGCTGGGCCGGAACCTCGTGCAGCACATCGAGATCGGCGCCGTTGGCATTGCGGGTGACCACACTCCAGCCCGCCTTGCCGTCGACCTCGGCGATCACCGTCTTGCGGACCTGAGTCAGCAGGTCGGGCGCGAACTTGCGATCGGTGGGCACCATGTCCCACTCCTGGGTCAGGGTGACCCCGGGCAACCCGATCAGTTCACCACCGATGGTCTCGGCCTCGTACTCGTTGAGCAGGATCACCGAATGCGGCCCCTCGGCCTTGCGCGCGGCGGTCAGGATCGACTGCGGGGTATAGGCGACCGGATCGATCCGGCTCAGTGCCGCGGCGAGTGCCCCGGCCACCCGGTCCGGGTCGGCGGCCTTCGCCACGTCGAAGCGAACGCGGGACACCTTGCCCGGCACCAGGACATCGCTGCCCGCCGATTCGTTGACCCGCGCGCGCGGTGCGGGCGCGGTGCGCAGTTCCAGCGCCTGGGTGTCGCCGAGTTTGGGGTGGATGTCGGCCGAGGTCCAGCGGACCAGCCAGCGGCCACCGCTGCGGCCCATCTGCAGTTCGCCGGTGTAGGTCCACTGGCGTCCCTTGGGCAGGGTCCAGGCGTAGGTGTAGTCGACCGTGGCGGTGTCACCGCTGACGCGGGCGTCGCCGGTCCTGATCTCCAGCTTCTCGGCCTGCAGCGCCTGCCACGTCGAAGTCAGTGCGGCCGTTGCCTTCTCGGGCGAGGTGGTCAGCCCGGCGGCCGCGACGAGATCGCGGTCGGCGAACGCCTCGGCGAAGGCGTCGGCGGCGGGCACCGGTCCCTGCGGGCCGGAGGAGCAGGCGGTCGCCGCCACCGCGAGGGCGGCCACCGCGAACGTGGTTACCATCCGTGTCCTCATCGGCACCGATCGTAGCCGCGACCGGGCGGCAAACCCCGGATGACGGCGCCGTACACACGGTGGATTCAGTCGACGAGCACCGTGGCGAAGGTGGCGATCTGGCGGAAACCCACACGGCTGTAGGCACGTCGGGCGATCTGGTTGTAGTCGTTGACATACAGGCTGGCTGTACGTCCCGTCGCGACAACAGCATTCGCGACCGTGGCCGTGCCCGCCGTGCCGACACCGGAGCCACGGAACTCGGGATGCACCCACACGCCCTGGATCTGGCCGGTCCGCCGAGACAGCGCGCCGATCTCCGCCTTGTAGACGACCACGCCGTCCTCGAAACGTGCCCAGGCCCTTCCTGATTCGATCAGGCTCTTGATCCGCCGCCGATAGCCGCGGCCACCGTCGCCGGCGCGCGGGTCGACGCCGACCTCCTCGATGAACATCGCGATGGCGGCGGTCAGGTAGCGATCGATCTCGTCGGGCCTGACCCGGCGCACTCCGCCGTCGGGCCGGGCCAGCGCGGGCGAGGCGAGCGCGAGCAGCGGCTGATCGGCGCGCAGATCCCGGGCAGGCCCCCACTTGGGCAGCAGCAGTTCCCACAGCGGCAGCGCGAGTTCCTGCCTGCCGACCACCGAGGAACACACCCGCGGCCAGCGCGCCGCGCGTTCGGCGAACGCGCGAAGGGCCTGCTGGTCACCGCGCAGTGGCATCAGGTTCGCGCCGGAGAAGCACAGCGAATCCGCGGGCCCGCCGCGGCTCCACAACTCGCCGAGACCGGAGCGCGCGTCCAGACCGAACTCCTGGACCCTGGCGGCGATCATGCAGGAGGCCACCGGGTCTGCGTCCAGGACACGCAGCACCTCGGCCAGATCTCGGACGGACACCGGGCGCGCAGGCGCGGTTTTGGACCGTCGCGTCGGCTCCAGCAGACTCCGCACGGCACCAGCCTGCCACGAAAGCACGCCGAGTGGTACGGGTCCGCGGAATCCGACGCCCGACCGTGAAAGCAGGAGAACTCAGCCGGCAGCGTCGAATGGCCGGGATCGCGAGGGCCTCCGTGGTGACGCTGCGCTACCGCCTCCGGCCCGCCGTCTCACCCGACGGTGACGACCGGCTCGCCGCCGGGCTGCTCGCCCATCTCCTCGGCGATGCGCATCGCCTCTTCGATCAGCGTCTCCACGATCTGGGCTTCCGGCACGGTCTTGATGACCTCGCCCTTGACGAAGATCTGGCCCTTGCCGTTGCCCGAGGCGACACCGAGATCGGCCTCACGCGCCTCGCCGGGACCGTTCACGACGCAGCCCATCACCGCGACCCGCAACGGCACCTCGAGCCCGTCCAGGCCCGCGGCGACCGCGTCGGCGAGGGTGTAGACGTCGACCTGGGCGCGACCGCACGACGGGCACGACACGATCTCGAGCTTGCGCGGGCGCAGGTTCAGCGACTGCAGGATCTGGCCGCCGACCTTGACCTCCTCGGCGGGCGGCGCCGACAGCGAGACCCGGATCGTGTCACCGATGCCCTCGCTGAGCAGCGCGCCGAAGGCCACCGCCGACTTGATCGTGCCCTGGAACGCGGGGCCCGCCTCGGTGACGCCGAGGTGCAGCGGGTAATCGCTCTGCGCGGCCAGCTGCCGGTAGGCCTCCACCATGATCACCGGGTCGTTGTGCTTGACCGAGATCTTGATGTCGCCGAACCCGTGGTCCTCGAACAGGCTCGCCTCCCACAGCGCCGACTCGACGAGCGCTTCCGGGGTGGCCTTGCCGTACTTCTCCAGCATCCGCTTGTCCAGCGAACCGGCGTTGACGCCGATGCGGATCGGGATGCCCGCGGCGCCCGCGGCCTTGGCGACCTCGCCGACCCGGCCGTCGAACTCCTTGATGTTGCCCGGGTTCACCCGGACCGCGGCGCACCCGGCGTCGATCGCGGCGAAGATGTAGCGCGGCTGGAAGTGGATGTCGGCGATCACCGGGATCTGCGACTTCTTCGCGATCGTGGCGAGCGCGTCGGCGTCTTCCTGGCGCGGACACGCCACCCGGACGATGTCGCAGCCCGACGCGGTCAGCTCGGCGATCTGCTGCAGCGTCGCGTTGATGTCATGGGTCTTGGTGGTGGTCATCGACTGCACCGAAATCGGCGAGTCGCTGCCGACGCCGACATTGCCCACCTTCAGCTGGCGGGTCTTGCGCCGCTGTGCGAGAACAGCAACGGGGGCGGCGGGCATCCCCAATCCGATTGTGCTGGTCACGTTCGGCTGCCTTCTTTCGTACGTGTGTCGATTCGACCGGGATTGTTGCTGCCGAGCTTAGTCGCGCCGGTACCAGGGGCGCCCTGTGAGGGGCACGACAACGGGCGGACGCGGATCAGGGTAGGCGGATCGGGTTGACGATGTCGGCGGCCAGGGTCAGCAGCATGAACGCACCACCGATCACCACCGCCACATACGTCACGGGGAGCAGTTTCAGATAGTCCACCGGACCGGCTGGGGCCTTGCCACGCCACGATCGGATCGTGTCTCTGACCTTCTCGTAGAGCACGACCGCGATGTGCCCGCCGTCCAGCGGGAGCAACGGCAGCAGGTTGAACGCGCCGAGGAAGAAGTTCAGGCTGGCCAGGACCAGGATGAACATGCCCCACAGGCCACGTTCGGCGGTCTCGCCACCGATGCGGCTGGCACCGTAGACGCTGACCGGGGTCTCCGGATCACGTTCACCGCCGGTGACCGCCTCCCACAGGGCCGACACCTTCTGCGGCATCTTCGCCAGCGACTTCACCGTCTCGATGAAGAAGTCGCCGGTGAACGAGATGGTCGCCGGGATCGCGGCGACCGGGCCGTATTGCTGCGGCTCCGCGAAGTCCGGGCCGACACCGACCGCGCTCACCTCGCGGCTGGGGCCCTCCTTCGGGTACCGCATCGTGCGCTCCGGGGTCACCGGCACCGTCAGCGTCTTGCCGTCGCGCTCGATCGTGTAGGTGAAGGTGCCGGTCTGCTTCTGCGTCTCGGCCTGGAACTGCACCCAGGTCGTCACCGGCACACCGTTCACGGCGGTCACGACGTCACCGCGCTGCAGACCGGCCCGCTGCGCCGGACCCGCGCCGGCACACGGCTGCATCGTCTGATCGGGATTCTGCTGCGCGACGCAGCTCATCGAGCCCAGCGACGTCGCGGGCGGCTGCTCGAGCTGCGGCAGACCCCAGCCGATCGCCAGGACGACCAGCAGCACGAAGCCGAGCAGGAAGTTCATCGCGATACCGCCGAACATCACGACCAGGCGCTTCCAGGTCGACTGGCGATACATCGCCCGGTCGACCTCTTCGGGCTCGAGCTCGTCGAGCGCGGTCATGCCCGCGATGTCGCAGAAGCCGCCGAGCGGCAGTGCCTTGAGGCCGTACTCGGTCTCACCACGGCGGAACGAGAACACCTTGGGTCCGAAACCGATGAAGTAGCGGCGCACCTTCATGCCGGTGGCCTGCGCCGCCCACATGTGCCCGCACTCGTGCAGCGCGATCGAGATCGTGATACCGAGGGCGAACAGCGCGAACCCCAGCGCGAATACCATCTGGCTCCTGTGTCGATTCGCGTCGTGTCAGGACGCGATGATTTCCGTGGCGTACTGCCGTGCCCAGCGGTCGGCCGCGAGGACGTCGTCCAGGGTATCGGGTTCCGCCTGCCAACGGTCGGCGGCCTCTACCGCCTGTGTGACGGTGCGCACGATCGCGGGGAAGCTGATCTTGCCGTCGAGGAAGGCCTGCACCGCGACCTCGTTGGCGGCGTTGTAGACGGCGGTGACGCTGCCACCCGCCTCGCCCGCCTGCCTGGCCAGGCGCACGGCGGGGAAGACCTTGTCGTCGACCGGTTCGAACGTCCAGGTCGACGCGGTGCCGAAGTCGCACGCGGCGGCCGCGCCGGGGACCCGGTCGGGCCAGCCGAGAGCAAGGGCGATGGGCAGCTTCATGTCCGGCGGGCTGGCCTGGGCGAGGGTGGAGCCGTCGGTGAAGGTGACCATGGAGTGCACGATCGACTGGGGGTGCACGGTGACGTCGATGCGGTCGTAGGGGACACCGAAGAGCAGGTGGGTCTCGATCAGCTCGAGGCCCTTGTTCACCAGCGACGCCGAGTTGAGGGTGTTCATCGGGCCCATCGACCAGGTCGGGTGGGTCTTGGCCTCGGCGGGATTCACCGATTCGAGCATCTCGGCGGTCCAGCCGCGGAACGGCCCGCCCGAAGCGGTGAGAACCAGACGCGCGACTTCCTCGGCCCGGCCGCCGCGCAGACATTGCGCGAGCGCGGAGTGCTCGGAATCGACCGGGACGATCTGGCCGGGCGCGGCCGCGCGGGTCACCAGCGAACCGCCGGCGACGAGAGATTCCTTGTTGGCCAGCGCGAGCCGGGTCCCCGCTTCCAGCGTGGCCAGGGTAGGGCCGAGGCCCAGCGAGCCGACCAGGGCGTTGAGCACGACATCGGCGTCGGTGCGGCGCACGAGTTCGGTCGCGGCCTCGGGGCCGCCGAGCTCGAGGTCGAGCGCCTGCGCGGCGGCGGGATCGGCGACGGCGACATTGCGGGTGCCGGTGGCCGCCATCTGCTCCGCGAGCAGGGCGGTGTTGCCACCGCGCGCGGCGAGGCCGACCACCTCGAAGCGGTCGGGGTTGGCGGCGATCACCTCTAGCGCCTGGGTACCGATCGAACCGGTACTGCCGAGGAGCAGCACCTTCACCCGGTCGGCGGACGTGGAGCGGCCTTGTGCGGCACGCGTTGCTGGGTGGGACACGGCCCCATTGTGGCAGGGCTGCTGGCTACGACGGACGGTCGTATGCCACGATATGACCACTCGCCCAACCAGAACTCGAGCCCTAAGGAGCGATCGTGGCCGCCACGGACCTCGAAAAAGCCAGCACCGAGCGCGCCGTCGCCACCAGCGTCGACCCCGCCGAGGTGCCCTCGGCCGCATGGGGCTGGAGCGGTGAGTCGCGCAAGACCTTCCGCATCGCGGGCTGGGTCGTCGTCGTGGCCCTGCTCGGCATGACCATCGGCAACCACCAGGGCCACGTGGAGGACATCTTCCTCATCGGCCTGGCCGGTCTGCTCGCGGGGATCATGGTCGTCGACTCGCTCACCCGGCGCGTCCCGAGGTAGCACTTCGGCACGAAACCTCCGCCTGCGGCCGCAACATCGTTGCGCCGCAGGCTTTTTCGTGTATCCGCAGGTCAGCGGCCGCGCCGGGCGCCCGGCTTGCGTCCCTTGGCCTGACGCGCGGGCTGCTGCTTGGCCGCCGGCTTCTTGGGCGTGTTCTTGCGCGCGGGTTTCGCCGCGGCGCGCCGCTCCGGTTCCGCGGCGGCGACACCGCGGGAGCTGCTCGCCGAGCGGCCGCGCACGATCCCGACGAACTCCTCTAGCAGTGCGCTGTCGGTGCCCGCGGGCCAGGCCAGGGCGATCTCGGTGAACTCGGTGTCGCTGATCGGGCGGTACACCAGATCGCGGCGGTGATGCAGACGCGCGATCGACTGCGGCACGATCGTCGCGCCGCCGACGGCGGCGACCAGCGCGAGCGTGTCGACGGCCTGGTCGATGTCGCTGCCGTCCTGGACGCGTTCCTCGGCCAGATCGGCGGGGCTGATCGTCTCCAGCAGCGAGAGCGCGTCGTCCTTCTGCACGACCGCGACCGGCGTCTCCTGCCACAGCGGGATCGCGTTCATCGCGGTCCGGTCGATCGGCAACCGCACGAAGCACAGATCGATCCGGCCCTCGCGCAGCGCGGACTCCTGCTCCCCCTGCGCGACCCCGACGACCTCGAGCGGATGCTCCGGCAGCCGGTCACCCCAGATCCGCGCCCACTTCGACACGGTGACACCGGGCACGAACCCGACCCGCAGACTCGCAGGCGCTTCCGGCTTCTGCTCGCGCTCGGCCTGCTCCTGCGCGCTGATCAACGCCCTGGCATGGTTCAGCAGCGCGGCGCCGTCCTCGGTCAGCTGGGTCGGCGAGGCACCCGGCACGAAAACCTTTGTCCCGAGCTCGTTCTCCAGCTCGATGACGGTGGCGCTCAAGGCCTGCCGGGAGATCCGCAAGCCCTTCGCGGCCCGCGCGAAATGCAGTTCCTCGGCGACCGCGACGAAGCGACGCAGCCGGGCGAGGTCGACAGAGTCGGCGGCGGTGACATCGAAGTCGCTCATTCTGACCAGAATATGGCACCCGCCGCGGCGGCCTGCCGCCCGATCACTGGTACAGCAACCAGACAAGGCCGATGATCGACCCGATGACGGCGATCCAGATCAGGAAGGTGCCGAACATCGATCCCCACCCGCCGCGCGACGGTGCCGGATACGGTGCCGGTGGCCGCATCGGCGGCTGCTGCTGCCAGGCCGCGGGGGCGACGGGGCGAGGCGCCATCGGCTGGTACGGATTCACCGGCGCCGGACGCGGGACGCCCGGCACGTTGACCGGGCTCATCGGCGTCATCCCGACGAACGGCTGGGCGTGCGCCCCCGACGTGGGTGCCGCCGTCGGCCGCGCGCCGGTGGTCCCGGTGCGCAGTGCCCGTTGCACGGCGTCGACGAACTCCTCGCACGAGGTGAACCGGTCGGCGGGCCGCTTGGCGAGCGCACGCGCCATCACGGCGTCGAGCACCGGCGGCAGCCCGGCCCGGCGCGGGCTCACCGGCGGGGGCGGGGCCTGCAGATGCCCGGTGATGACGGCGGCCGGGCTCGCGGCCTCGTACGGCGCGGTGCCGGTCAGCAGCGAGAACAGCGTGCAGGCCAGCGCGTACTGGTCGGCACGGTGATCGAGGGCGGCGCCGGTGAGCTGCTCGGGCGCGGCGTAGGCGAGCGTGGCGGTGAACGACCCTGTCTCGGTCAGGTGCCCGGAGTCGTCGCGCAGCCGGGCGATCCCGAAATCGGTGAGATACACCCGTTCCTGGCTGTTGGACCGTGCCAGCAGGATATTGGCCGGCTTCACGTCGCGGTGCAGTACGCCCGCGCGATGCGCGTAGTCCAGCGCGGCGGCGGTCTCGCCGATGATCTGCACCGCCCGGTCCGGCGGTAAGGTCCGCGGGTCCAGCGTGGAGGCGTCGACCCCGTCGATGTACTGCATGCTGATCCACAGCTGATCGCCCTCGACGCCGCGGTCGAAGACGGTCACGATGTTCGGATGGTCGAGCTGGGCGACCAGGTCGGCTTCCCGCTCGAACCTGGCCCTGATCTCGGAGTCGGAGTACAGCTCCTGATTCAGCAGCTTCAGCGCGGTCCACCGCGGCAGCCGCGGATGCCTGGCCAGATACACCGACCCCATCCCGCCACGGCCCAGCTGCCGGTCGATCGTGTATCCGGCGAATACCGTCCCGTCAGAAACCACTCTGACCCCCGAATCTCGCTCGTCGTCCGACGGGTGTGGACCCTACCAAACGGCGCCCTCTGTCACAGGGGGGCTTTGGCCATCCGCGTGACCAGGTCGTCGAGCCACCGCTGGTTGTCGCCCTTGTTGCCGCGCGCCGCCGGCATCGCCAGCAGCACGAAACGGGCATGGTCAGGACTGGTGAAAGTCGAGATGATCGTGGCCTTCTCACCGTCGTACCGGTCGGTGCAGATGAGCCGATGTTCCTGCCGCGTGCCGACGGTGACCGTACCTCGATCGGTCGACGCCGCGGTGAAGGCGCTCACCGCGGACCGGGCGGCATCGACGGTGCCGAAACTGTAGAAGCGGTAGGCGAAGGTGTCGTCGCCGGGGCCGAGACACTCCCATCGAGCCTGCCAGCCGTTGAAACTCCGCTCCGCGCCTTTGTCGATCGCGTAGAACGATTTCCACACCGGCGCGCCCTTGCACGTGGTGCCCCCGTAGCCGTCGTTCTTGTCCGACGACGCAGGCAGCATTCCGGGGAACGCCTCGGACATGGCGGTCAGGTCGCGGTGGCCGCGGGATCGCTCGAGTTGCTGCGCAACGAATCCGGTGTCGTCCTGCCATGCCCAGACGCCGCCGCCCAGCAGGAGCGCGCACACGATCGCCAGGGCGACCAGTCGACCGGTGCGCCTGCGCGGCGGCGGAGCCTGGCCCTGCGGATACGGGCGCGGACCAGCGGCGCCCGGCCGCGGTGCGTAGCCGTGATACGGCGGCGCCGGATTTCCCGACGGCGGCCGAGCGAGCCCCGGATAGGGTTGCGGCGCTGCGTGTTGCGGTGCCGGGAGTGCCGGACCGTAAGGACTCGGCTGAGCGAACTGCGGCATCGACGACCCGGCGAAGACCGTGGGTTGCGCACCGGTCCCGCTCAGGGCACGACGGGCCGCGGCGGCGAATTCCGCACAGGAGTCGAAGCGATCGGACGCGCGCTTGGCCAGTGCGCGGGCGAGCACCGCGTCCAGTGCCGCAGGCAGTTCGGGCCGGTGCCCGCGCACCGACGGCGGCGGCGATTGCAAGTGGCCCTGGATCACCAGGACCGGATTGGTCGCCTCGTACGGCGCGACGCCGGTCAGCAACGAGTACAGCGTGCAAGCCAGCGAGTACTGGTCGGAGCGATGGTCCAGATGGGCACCGGTGAGCTGTTCCGGCGACGCATAGGCCAGCGTGGCGGTGAAAGTGCCGGTCTGGGTGAGGTGGTGGACGTCGTCACGGGGACGGGCGATGCCGAAGTCGGTCAGCAGGACCCGTTCCCTGCCGTCCGAGTCGGCCAGCAGGATATTGGCGGGTTTCACGTCGCGATGCAGGACGCCGTTGCGGTGGGCGTGGTCGAGCGCGGCCGCGGTGCCCTCGACGATGTGCAGGGCCCGCTCAGCGGGAACGGGGTGCTCGATGGTCGCCGCGTCGACACCGTCGACGAACTGCATGCTGATCCACAGCCGCCCGTCGTCGACGCCGCGGTCGTATACCGTGACGATGTTCGGGTGCTCCAGCTGTGCCGCCAGATCGGCTTCGCGTTCGAATCGCGCACGAATCTCGGTGTCGGCGAACAACTCCGGATTCAGCAGCTTGAGCGCGGTCTGACGCGGTAGCCGGGGGTGGCGGGCCAGGTACACCGACCCCATGCCGCCTTGCCCCAGCCTGCGTTCGATCGCGTATCCGGCGAAGACGTCGCCCGTCGCAAGCATGCTTCCCCCGTTGTCCCGCCGAATCGGTTCCACGCCGACGGCGGGCATCCGCCGCTTCGGCCGTCACCAACTTAACGTCTGGACGGGTCGCGCCGGGCATCTGTGTCCCCGCGCAGACGAGCACAGGATCGAGTTCGGCGGCAGAGGTCAGTCCTCGATCCGCACACCCATCGATCGGGCGGTCCCCGCGACGATGCGCATCGCCGCCTCCACGTCGGTGGTGTTCAGGTCGGGAAGTTTGCGGATCGCGATGCGCCGCAACTGTTCTCGCGAGAGTGCGCCGACCGGCTTGTGGCCGGGCTGGGGTGAACCGGGCGTGCCGAGGGCCTTGCGGATCAGCGACGCGGTGGGCGGCGTCTTGAGCCGCATGGTCCAGCGTTTGCGGGCATCGATCGTGATGACCGCGGGGATGATCTCCCCACGCCGATCCGCGGTCGCCGCGTCGTACCGGCGTTTGACTTCGAACGGCGGGATGCCGGTGGGACCAAGCATCTTGCCGAGGATCATGAGGGAGGCATTGCCCGCCTCGAGTTCGAGAGTGACTGTGACAGAGGCTGTTCCGCGCGCCATAGTCAACCATCTCGGACGCGGGCCTCGATCCGGTCCCACCCCGGTAACGCCTGGGCCGCAACGTGTTCGAGCTTCGTGCGCAGTCCCGGCGTCATGAGCCGGGCCAGCAGGGCCGCGATCCGGCACGAGGTCGTGTTCGAGTCGCCCCGCGCCTGTCCGCCTGGCAGGCTGGAGCGGTGAAACGTGACGTTTCCGCCACCCTGGAGATCGCGGTCCACGCCGACACGGTCCTGCAATGGCAGATCGCCGTCGCCCGGCAACCGGGCATCGACCTGGTCGAGTCCATGACGTGCGTGCTCGACGGGGAGTTCCTCACCCCGCGCGAGGTGATCGGACCGCACCATTCCCGGCTCCATGTGCTCGAGGCACGCGCAGGCACGCTCCGCCTCGACTATCAGGCGACGGTGTTCGGCGTAGCCGTTCCCGCACCGGCGACAGACTATGAGATCGCGCTGTACCGACGCCCCAGCCGCTACGCCGAATCGGACAAGCTCGTCGGCTTCGCCGCCGCCGAATTCGGTTACGGCATCGTTGATCCGGACATGCCCGCCCGCGTCGCGGCCTGGGTGGGCAGGCGCATCTCCTACGTCTCGGGCAGCAGCGCGCCGATCGACGGCGCGGTCGAAACGCTACTGTCCGGAACCGGCGTCTGCCGCGACTTCTCCCACCTGGTGGTGGCGCTGCTGCGCGCGGTCGGCGTCCCAGCCCGGGTGGCGGCGGTCTATGCCCCCGGCTGCGTGCCGATGGACTTCCACGCCGTCGCCGAGGCCTACGTCGACGGCGCGTGGCGCACCCTGGATCCGACCTGTCTCGCGCCGCGCTCGAGCCTGGTCCGCATCGCCACCGGCCGCGACGCCTCCGATATCGCCTTCCTGGACAACCACGGCGGCGACATCACCCTGAACTCGATGTCGGTGCAGGCCTTCGTCGACGGCCCGCTGCCCTACGACGACTTCGTGCGGCCGATCAGCATCGAATAGCCGATCAGCCTTCGGCGGCGAGCTGACCGCAGGCGGCGGCGATCTCCTGGCCGCGGGTATCGCGCACCGTGCACGACACGCCCTGGGCGATCACGCGGCGCACGAATTCCTTCTCGACCGGCTTCGGGCTGGCATCCCACTCGCTGCCCGGGGTGGGGTTGAGCGGGATCAGGTTCACGTGGACGAGCGGGCCGAGCGCCTTGTGCAGCTTCTTGCCGAGCATGTCCGCCCGCCACGGCTGGTCGTTGACGTCGCGGATCAGCGCGTACTCGATCGACACCCGGCGCCCGGATTTGTCCGCGTAGTACCGGGCGGCGTCGAGCACTTCGGCGATCGACCAGCGGTTGTTCACCGGGACCAGGGTGTCGCGCAGTTCGTCGTCGGGGGTGTGCAGCGAGACCGCGAGCCGCACCGACATATCCTCGTCGGCCAGCTTGCGGATCGCGGGGGCGAGGCCGACGGTCGACACCGTCACCGAACGCTGCGAGATGCCGAGGCCGTCGGGCGCGGGCGAGGTGATCCGGCGGACCGCGTTCACCACCCGCTTGTAGTTGGCCAGCGGCTCGCCCATCCCCATGAACACGATGTTGGACAGCCGGCCGGGACCACCGTGCACCTCACCGTCGCGCAGCGAGGCGGCAGCGGCACGCACCTGGTCGACGATCTCGGCGGTCGACAGATTGCGGTTCAGTCCGGCCTGGCCGGTCGCGCAGAACGGGCACGCCATGCCGCAGCCCGCCTGGCTCGAGATACACAGCGTGTTGCGGTCGGGGTAGCGCATGAGCACGCTCTCGAGCAGGGTGCCGTCGTGGGCACGCCAGAGCGTCTTGCGCGTGTCACCCTCGTCGCAGGCGAGATGGCGGACCACCGACAGCAGCGGCGGGAACAGCGTCTCGCCGACCTTCTCGCGCACATCGGCGGGCAGATCGGTCATCTGCGCCGGATCGGCCTGCAGCCTGCCGTAGTACTGGCGGGCCAGCTGATCGGCCCGGAACTTCGGCAGTCCCAGCTCCTGCACCGCGACCTTGCGTTCGTCCGCGTCGAGATCGGCGAGGTGGCGCGGCGGCATACCGCGACGCGGGGCATCGAACACGAGGGGCAGGGAGATGGCCATAATTCGACCATTGTCCCAAACGAAGCAGCGGGCCCGGTCGGCGGGCCGCCACGCCGAACGCCGTTATCGAGAAGATGCGTGCACGGGTGATAGCTGTCGGCAATGATCGAACCATGTCCACCAATGCCGAATCAGGGGCGTCACCGGCCGAGCAGGAGCCCGCGGCACCGACGACCGAGCACACCGAGGCCAAGCATCGCCGGGACGAGCGGGCGCCCGCGAAACGCGCCACCCCGCCCGGGGTCCACGGTTCGAAAACCGGCTACGCCTGGATCGCCCTGCTCGCGGCCGCGCTCATCGGCATCATCGTGCTGATCTTCATCATCCAGAACCTCGAAAAGGTCACGGTCGACCTGCTGTTCTGGCACTTCTCGCTCCCGATCGGCATCACCGTGCTGCTGTCGGTGATCGCGGGCGCGCTGGTGATGGGTCTGGTCGGTGGCGTGCGCATCCTGCAGCTACGCCATGCCGCCAAGAAGCCCTGACCTGGCGCTCTACAGCAGCGCGCTGAGCACAAGCCACGACACGAAGGCCGAGGGCAGCATCGAATCGAGGCGGTCCATGATGCCGCCGTGGCCGGGCAGCATCGTCCCCATGTCCTTGATGCCCAGTTCCCGCTTGATCTGCGACTCGACCAGATCGCCGCAGGTCGCGACGACGACCAGGCCGACACCGAGCACGACACCGATCATCGAGTTCGCCTCGAGCAGCAGGGTGACGGTCAGCAGACCACCGATCACGCTGAACACCAGCGAGCCGCAGAATCCCTCCCACGACTTCTTGGGACTGATCGCGGGCACCATCGGATGCCTGCCGAACAGCACGCCGGCGACATAACCGCCGACATCGGAGCAGACGACCAGGATCATGAACGTCAGCACCCGCAGGTTGCCGTCGGGTTCGAGCAGCAGCAGCGTCGAGAACGCGGCGAGCAGCGGGATCCAGGTGAGCGTGAACAACGTGATCGCGGTGTCGCGCAGGAAGTTCTTGGGCGCGGTGCTCAGCCCATGGTCGAACAGCCGCCACACCATGCAGACCAGCGCCGTCGCGGCGAACGCGCCGACCACGCCCTGGGCACCCCACGGCCAGCCCAGCCAGAACACCGCCTGGCCACCGACCAGCAGCGGGATCCGCGGGACAAGGACATCGGCCTCGCGCAGCCGCTTGGCGACCTCCCAGGTCGCGACGCCGACCGCCGCGCCGACCACCCCGATGAACACCTTGGGGGCGAACAGCAGGATCGCGATCAGCGACAGGCCGAGCCCGAGCCCGACCGCGAGGGCCGCGGGCAGGTTGCGACCCGCGCGCGACGTGGGCGCCTGCGGCTCGGCAGGCGCCGCGTCGTCCGGTGTCTGCGGCACCGCGCCGGTCTCCTCGACCTGGTCCGGCGTCGGCTCCGGTGCCGCTCCGGTGGCGGCGGCGTCTTCGGCCACGATTGTCCCGTCGCTCAACTCGTCGTTCCGTTCATCCCCCGCACGAGCGGGACTGGCGAGATCTGCGCTCAGACCTCGAGCAGTTCGGCTTCCTTGTGCTTGACCAGCTCATCGATCTGGCCCACGTACTTGGCGGTGGTCTTGTCGAGCTCCTTCTCGGCGCGCCCGACCTCATCCTCACCCGCCTCGCCATCCTTCTGGATCCGGCCGAGTTCGTCCATCGCCTTGCGACGGACGTTGCGAATCGAGACCTTGGCGTCCTCGCCCTTGCCCTTGGCCATCTTGACCATCTCGCGGCGACGTTCCTCGGTGAGCTGCGGCACCGTGATGCGCAGGATGTCACCGTTGTTGGTCGGGTTCACGCCCAGATCGGAGTTGCGGATCGCGTTCTCGATCGGGCCGAGCTGGCTCTGCTCGTAGGGCTTGATCACCACCATGCGCGGCTCCGGCACGGTGATGCTCGACATCTGGGTGATCGGCGTCAGCGAACCGTAGTAGTCGACCACGACGCGGGCGAACATGCCCGGGTTGGCGCGGCCGGTGCGGATGGTTCCGAGGTCGTCCTTCGCCACCGAGACGGCCTTCTCCATCTTCTCCTCGGCATCGAAGAGCGCTTCATCAATCACGACCGGTTCCTCCACAGCGTCGTCATCGTCATCTTCCGCGGTTGCGGGATCAGGACCGAACCAAGGTGCCGATGTGTTCACCGGCGACTGCGCGGGCAATATTGCCCTTGGTCAACAGATTGAACACCAGAATCGGCATCTGGTTGTCCATGCAGAGACTGAAGCACGTGGCATCTGCCACCTTCAGGCCCTTCTCGAGCACTTCCTTGTACGTGATCTCGGTGTACATGCTCGCGTTCTTCTCCACGCGTGGGTCGGCGTCGAACACGCCGTCGACCGCCTTGGCCATCAGCACCACGTCGGCGCCGATCTCGAGCGCGCGCTGGGCCGCGGTGGTGTCGGTGGAGAAGTAGGGCATGCCCATACCGGCGCCGAAGATCACGACGCGGCCCTTCTCCAGGTGCCGCTTGGCGCGCAGCGGGAGGTACGGCTCGGCGACCTGGCCCATCGTGATGGCGGTCTGCACGCGCGTGTCCACCCCCTGCTGCTGCAGGAAGTCCTGGAGCGCAAGGCTGTTCATCACGGTGCCGAGCATGCCCATGTAGTCCGAGCGGGCGCGTTCCATGCCGCGCTCCTCCAGCTCGGCGCCGCGGAAGAAGTTGCCGCCACCGATCACCACGGCCACCTGCACACCGGTCTCGACGATCTCGGCGATCTGCTCGGCCACGGTCTGCACGACATCGGGGTCGAGACCGACCCCGCCGCCACCGAACATCTCCCCACCCAGCTTGAGCAGCACCCGGTTGTATCCAGGGCGGTCGTTACCCGGGTCGGTCATGGGTGTTCGTCTCCTTCGGCGAGGTTGAGATCGGTCGAACTGCGGGCACGCGAATCGGCCGCACTGAGCGGCATCCATCCTGCCTTATCCGGTTCCCGCCACCGCACAAGACCCCCTTGCGCGACGCGCAGACCCCAGAACCGGGGGCAGCTGCCGTCATGAATCGGCAAGAGCCCCTCGGGTGCAGACGTAGGCTGCTCCCGAGGGGCTCTGGTTCAGGCGGATCAGGCCTGGCCGACCTCGAAGCGGGCGAAGCGGGTCAGGGTGACACCGGCCTCGTCCAGGAGGGCCTTGACGGTCTTCTTCGAGTCGGTGACCGACGCCTGCTCGAGCAGGACGACGTCCTTGAAGAAGCCGTTGACGCGGCCCTCGGTGATCTTCGGCAGCGCGGCCTCCGGCTTGCCCTCTTCGCGGGCGGTGGCCTCGGCGACGCGACGCTCGTTCTCGACCAGCTCGGCCGGGACCTCGTCACGGGTGACGAAGCGGGCCTTGAGCGCGGCGACCTGCATGGCGGCGGCGCGGGCGGCCTCGGCGGCGGCGTCACCCTCACCGGTGTACTCGACCAGCACGCCGACGGCGGGCGGCAGGTCCGAAGCACGCTTGTGCAGGTAGGTGGCGACCGGGCCGTCGAAGGAGACGACGCGACGCAGTTCCAGCTTCTCACCGATCTTGGCTGCCAGCGCCTGCACGGCCTCGTCGACGGTGCCGTTGTCGAGCTTGAGCGCCTTGAGGGCGTCGAGGTCGGCGGGCTTACCGGCGGCGGCAGCGGTGACGACGGCCTCGGCCAGCTCCTGGAACTCGGCGTTCTTGGCGACGAAGTCGGTCTCGGAGTTGATCTCGACCATGACGCCGTCCTTGGCGATGACCAGACCCTCGGCGGTCGCGCGCTCGGCACGCTTGCCGACATCCTTGGCGCCCTTGATGCGCAGCACCTCGACGGCCTTGTCGAAATCGCCGTCGGAGTCGGCCAGCGCGTTCTTGCAGTCCATCATGCCGGAGCCGGTGAGCTCCCGGAGCCGCTTCACGTCAGCAGCGGTGTAGTTCGCCATCGGGGGCGAGCCTCCTCGTGTGTGGGGTGCTTGGGTGTTTACACCACCTTGCCGACCGCTTCTGAATTCAGAAGGGCCGGCAAGGTGAACGTAGAGCTACCGATCAGCTCAGAAGTCGGCCGGGGTGTGCTGCGCCGGGTCGGCCTTGACCTCGGCCTCGGCCTCGGCGGGCGTCTCGACGGCAGCTTCGGCGGCCGGGGTCGCCTGAGCCAGCAGCTCCTGCTCCCACTCGGCGAGCGGCTCACCGGCGCCGGCCTCGGGCTTCGCGTCGCCGGAAGCCTGGCCCGCGCGGGCCTGCACGCCCTCGGCCACCGCGGAGGCGACGACCTTGGTGAGCAGAGCGGCGGAACGGATCGCGTCGTCGTTACCCGGGATCGGGTAGTCGACCAGGTCGGGATCGCAGTTGGTGTCCAGGATCGCGATGACCGGGATGTTCAGCTTGCGAGCCTCGCCGACGGCGATGTGCTCCTTGTTGGTGTCGACGACCCAGATGGCCGAGGGCACCTTGGCCATGTCGCGGATACCACCGAGGGTGCGGTCCAGCTTGGTCATCTCACGCGTCAGCATGAGGATTTCCTTCTTGGTGCGACCCTCGAAGCCACCGGTCTGCTCCATGGCCTCGAGCTCCTTCAGGCGCTGCAGGCGCTTGTGGACGGTCGAGAAGTTGGTGAGCATGCCACCCAGCCAGCGCTGGTTGACGTAGGGCATCCCGACGCGAGTCGCCTCGGCCGCGATCGACTCCTGGGCCTGCTTCTTGGTGCCGACGAAGAGAACGGTGCCACCGTGGGCGACGGTCTCCTTGACGAACTCGTAGGCCTTGTCGATGTAGGTCAGCGTCTGCTGCAGGTCGATGATGTAGATGCCGTTGCGGTCGGTGAAGATGAACCGCTTCATCTTCGGGTTCCACCGACGAGTCTGGTGCCCGAAGTGCGCGCCGCTGTCGAGCAGCTGCTTCATAGTTACGACAGCCATAGCTCCCGTATCTCTCTTTCGTTGCCGGTTGACGCAGCCGATCGGCGATCGACTGCCCTGGCGCCACCGAAACCGCCGGACCCGATCGGAAAACCGGGACCAGCCGACGATTTCACTGTTCATCCGCTGGAGAACTCGCGCTGACATGCCCTCGCGGACCGTCTGCATAGCGAGCGACGACCGGATGGACGAGCACGGGTGGCGCGCGAAGTCGGTCCGTGCTGTGCACACACTCGCTGCTGAGCACAAACCGCGTTGATCAGTCTACGCGGACCTGCGCCAGGGCCGAAATCGCCCCGTGCGCGGACCGCCCATACCCGCGGTGAAGTGCGCGATATCCACATCTGGCGGAGTTGTCCACATTCGGCGAACCGGGCCGCCGGGCGGGTTGTTCTGCACCGAGAGTAGGGGCATGAACACCTTCACACGAACTCTGATCTCCACGTTTCCGCTGGTGTGCGCCGCGGGGGTGCTGGCTGCGCCCGCGGCGGCGCTTCCCGGTGATCGGGCGCCGGTCGGGCCGGTGTGCTCGGGCGGCGGTGGTGCCGTAGCGCCCGATACTCCGCCCCAGCGGCACGGGGTTCCTCCGCGCGACGGTGCGGTGCCCGCACCGATTCCGGTTCGGGTGACGGTCCACGATCTGACCGGTACGCCTCCGTCCGCGGGGCGTGGGCCGTCAGGGCGCCCGGCCGCACCGGTCGAGGTCGAGATCGTCGTCCGTGGCGGTGGGAGCGGGTCGGCGGCGGAGTTGCCTGCCGTGCTGCGTGATCTCGTGCGGACGCTCGCCACGCCACAGCGTGTGCCCGCGCCTCGGCCGCATCGCTGAGTGCGGTGTGGGCATTTCTCTGCGGCGCCGGGTCTCGCGGGGTGGACGCCATCGGTTCGTCACCGGCGAAGGTCGGGTGGCTGGGCACGGTGTCGCGGCGCTGTGGCTGGTGGCGGTGATGTTCGGGGGCGCTGCGCCGGTCGGTGCGGCGGACGTGGGGGTGTTCGGGTGGCCGTTGCGACCGAGACCGACCGTCGAACGACGCTTCGACAAACCGGAGCGGAACTGGCTGCCCGGGCATCGCGGGGTGGATCTGGCGGGTACCGCGGGGCAGGTGGTGTTCGCCGCGGGCGACGGCATCGTCGTGTTCGCGGGGGTGGTCGCGGACAAACCGGTGGTGTCCATCGACCATCCCGGCGGTCTGCGCACGACCTACGAGCCGGTGGAAGCTCAGGTCACGGTGGGTAGACGGGTGAGCAGGGGTACGCCGATCGGCACGTTGGCGGCCGGGCATGAGGGGTGTCCGGCCGCCGCGTGTTTGCATTGGGGTGCGCGGCGGGAGTCGAGCGAGCACGGCAGGCGCGAATATGTCGATCCGCTGGGTCTGCTGCACGAGGTGCCGGTCCGGTTGAAGCCGCTGGAGGCGGTGCTGTGACGAACCACTCGGCCACACCGAGTACATCGACCTCGATCGCGGGACGACAATCAGGGTGTGTCAGAGGAATCAGCGCCTTTCACCTACCCCGAGGTGGGCGCCACCCGTGCGACCTTTCCGCCGGGCTACCACCGGTTCGAGCATCGGCGGCCGCTGGGCCACGGCCGTGATCTGTTCGACCGGGCCGCCACGCACATCCTCGACTTCGGGGTACAGAAGGGTTCCGGTGTCTTCGATCGCGCGGATACCGAAACCGCGGTGGCGGGAACGGAATTGACGGTCCGGATCGGGCTCGGCCCGATCGGCATCGTCGCGCCCTGCCGGGTGGTCTACGTTCTGGACGAACCAGATAGGCGGGGGTTCGCCTACGGCACGCTCCCCGGACATCCCGAGGTGGGTGAGGAACTGTTCGCTGTCGAATACGACCCCACGGACGACGCGGTGTACGGACTGGTCACCGCCTTCTCACGACCCGGTACCTGGTATGTGCGGCTGGGCGGTCCCGTCGTCCGGCTGATCCAGCGCTGGTTCGCCCACCGCTACCTGAACACCCTGCCCACGGGCGACTGAGCCCACCTGATCAAGGCGATGACTCCTCGCGACCGCGGCGATCAGAGGAGGGCGGCGAGGGTGTCCGCTTCGGCGGTAAGGGAGTCGCGGCGGTCGGTGGCGCCGAGCCGTCCGTATTCGGCTGCGGCGTCTCGTCTTTCGCTTATTTCACGGCGCACGATGTCGGCGATGTCGGCTTCGGTGAGGTCGCGGCGGTGGGCTTCGGCGGCGCCGAGGCCCACCGCACTGTCTTCCAGCGCACCGGCTTTCACGTCTGCCGCGTCGATCGACTCGGCATTGTCGATCGCTCCCAGCGCGGAGCGCAGTGCCGAGATCGCACTGCGGTCACGGGCCCTCATCGCGGGCTTCAAGGCGGCGCGGAGCCGCTCGCGCAGGGCTGAATCGGGCTGGTCCGACACTCCGGGAGTCATGCTCGACGAGCCTAATTGCCGGTCCGGTGAGCGTCGAGCGAGTTCTCACCGCGGTAGCCATGGTGGGGAAGCCGTCGTCGGGCAACCGCACGCGCGAGTCGCGGCAGGCGATGAGGCCGATCGATGCTGCGGGGACATGTGCTGGGTGCGCGCGGGACCCGGCGGGATTGCGTTCGCACGGTCGCCATGCCGCTCGATTCTGCGAGGGCTCAGCCGGACAGCCGGTCGACCAGCACGCCGCTGACGGCGATGAGCGCGATCACTGCCACCGCGAGCGTTGCGGTCAGCACGACGCGGCCGCCCGCGGTTACCCGCCCGTGGTGGAGTGCGCGACCGCGTGACCAGCCGAGGAAGCTCAGCAGCAAGGCCACCAGGGCGGCGGCCAGTGGGAGCGTGGTGGTCGGCCAGCCGTCGCGGGTGACCTGGTGGGCGAACAGCAGGGCGCAACCCGCCGCCCCCAGGGAGGTACGGCGCCAGGCCAGCGCGGTGCGCTCCATGGCCAAGGTAGGCGCCGTCATGACAGCAGCACCGCCAGGCAGGCGAGAGCGGCGACGAGTGCCACGCCGACCGACAGCACGGGAACCAGAATCGTGCCGGGAAGCGGCCGCCCTACACGCATCGCGACATCGATCCGGCGCCAGTGCCGGAAGGCGCCGAGCGCCACCGCGAGCGCCATCACCAGGCAACTCACCGCGATGACACCGCCGAACCCGGCCAGTCGCAGTGGCTGGACCAGGGCGTGCACGGCGACACCGCCGGCGAGCAAGCCGAGCGCGGTCCGGATCCAGGCCAGAAACGTTCGCTCGTTGGCGAGGGTGAACCGATAGTCGAGCTCTTCCTCACCGTCCTCGGATTCGCCCCCGACCTCGGGCAACGCCATCACCACCACCTCCGTTCCCCATCTTGCCGTGCCAACCGGGGACACAACCGCAACGCCACCGCGCGGGCGCGCCGGTCACCCACGCGGGATCGCAGCGCGCACACGCCTGGGTACGCCGGTCACGCGCCCCGAGCACACCGGCCACCCGTTCGAGCGCACCGGCCACCCGTTCGAGCGCACCGGCCACCCGTTCGAGCGCGCCAGTCACGCGTGCGTGCGCGCCAGCCACACGTGCGAGCACACCAGAC
>NZ_JBHXAY010000006.1:0-110225 GCF_042728775.1 Nocardia sp. NPDC060259 | reverse complement strand
TCCACACGCGCGAGCACACCAGCCACACGCGCGAGCACACCAGCCACACGCGCGAGCACACCAGCCACACGCGCGAGCACACCAGCCACACGCGCGAGCACACCAGCCACACGCGCGGGTACGCCGATTACGCGCGAGGGTGGGCCTGGTCGTGTACTCGTTTGAGGCGTTCTACAGAGACGTGGGTGTAGAGCTGGGTGGTCGCCATGCTGGCGTGGCCCAGTAGTTCCTGGACGACTCGGAGGTCGGCGCCGCCCTCGAGGAGGTGGGTGGCGGCGGTGTGGCGTAGTCCGTGCGGGCCCATGCCGGGTGCGCCGGGGATTGCCGACACGACCTCGTGGACGACGGTGCGGGCTTGGCGTTGGTCCAGGCGGCGGCCGCGTTGTCCGAGGAGGAGCGCTCGGCCGGAGTGCTCGTTGACCAGGGTTGGGCGGCCCGCACGGAGCCAGGCGTCGAGCGCCGTGTCGGCGGGACCGCCGAACGGTACCGAACGTTCCTTGTTTCCCTTGCCGAGAACCCGGACGAGCCGGCGTTCCCGATCGATGTCGTCGATATCGAGCCCACACAGCTCGCTGACACGGATTCCCGTGGCGTACAACACCTCCACGATCAGACGATCCCGCAGGGCCATCGGATCCTGCTGGGCTGCACCAGATTCCGCAGCATCCATTGCCTGCACGGCTTGCCCCTGTGCGAGCACCGCGGGCAGCACCCGATGTGCTCGCGGCGCTTGCAACCGCAACCCCGGGTCGAGGGCCAAGCGTCCGGTCTCGGTCAGCCACGCGGTGAAAGTCTTTGCGGCAGAAGCGCGCCGGGACAACGTCGTCCGCGCGGCCCCCGACGCGGCGAGCTCGGCCAGCCACGAACGCAACAACGGCAGATCCAGCTCACGCACCGCCGAATCGGCCGAGCGCGCATACAGATGCTCCAGCAATGACCGCACATCCCCGAGATAGGCCCGCACCGTATGCGCCGACCGATTCCGCCCCAACCGCAGATGCCGCCCGAACTCCGTGAGCAGCGCGGTCAGATCATCGGGCAGCACGTCCATTCCCCCACCGTGACCCTTTCCATCACCCCACGCAACCCACCACGCCGCACCAGACAGCCCACCATCACCCCGCGCCGATGGTGCACGTCCCGGCACCAGAGCTCACCCTGGTCGGGTCGGCATCGTTCGATCGCGCTCGGTGCCGCGGCCCCGAGTCCGGAACCATCCACCGGAATCGCAGCCAACCAGGTCGGCAAGCTCCAAGCCGGGGAGGACGGCGCGGACCGTGGCGAGATCGAGGCCGGATTGCTGGGCCAGCTCGAGGGGCAGGCGGGAGCCGATGGCGGGCAGGGCCGCGTAGACGTCGGCTTCGGCGCCGCGCAGGTGAGCCGCGGGGTCGACGGTCGCGTCGGCTACCGGGAGGCGGAGTGGGCCTGCCTCGTCGATGACGTCTTCGGCGCGGGTGACGAGGAGCGCTTCACCTTCACGGATCATGCGGTGGCAGCCGGCCGACGAGGCGGATCCGACAGGGCCGGGAACCGCCATGGCGGGTCGCCCGAGGCGGCGGGCCCATTTCACGGTGTTGCGGGCGCCGCTGCGCAGGCCTGCTTCGACGACGAGGACGCCGTCGCCGAGCGTCGCGATGAGCCGGTTTCGGGCCAGGAAGCGGTGTTTCTGCGCGCTCGTTCCCGGCGGATATTCACTGAGGACGAGGCCTGTGTCGGCGATGGCGGCGAGCAGGCGGTCGTGCTGGGCGGGGTACGGCCGGTCGACGCCGCACGCGAGGACGGCGACGGTCGAACCGCCGACGGCGAGGGCCGCCCTGTGTGCGGCCGCATCGATGCCGAATGCCGCACCGGAGACGATGGTCCAGCCCCGCGCGGCCAGGTCGCAGGCGATCTCGCCGGCCACCTGGACGCCGTAGCCGCTGCTGCATCGCGAACCGACCACGGCGACAGCACGTTCGGACGCGGCTTGTAGCGACAGTGGGCCGCGTGCCCACAACACGAGCGGCACCGCTCCTTCGCGATCGCGGTCGGTGTCGAGTTGATCCAGTCCGAGCATCCGCCAGCCTGGCCATTCGTCGTCATCCGGCGTGATGACCCGTCCACCCAGCCGCGCTATCGCATCTAAATCCGCTGCTGCCGTATCGATCTCACGGCGGGCGGCCGTCGGTCCGCGCAATGCTTCCGGCAGTTCGTGCTCACGCACGGCCCGCGCCGCCTCGCACACTCCGACCGAGGCGATCAAGGCCGACAACGGCGCACACGGCCCCTGCACCACCCGAGACAGGTACACCCACGCGAGTCTGCGCTCGTCGACGTCGAGGTCCACCGTTGCGGTCCGAGGATCCCCCAGCCCGCTCACTGCGCGCCCCGCTGCCGGAAGTTCAAGGCCGACAACACATCCTGAACAGTCGGGAGCTCTCCGCCGCGCAGGTCGCAGACCGTCCAGGCGACCCGGATCGCCCGGTCCGCGCCACGGGCCGACATCCGGCCCAGCCGCAATGCCGTCTCGATCGGCGCGATCGATTCGCGCGGCAACCGGAACCGTTGTCGCAGAATATGTCCGGGCACTTCGGCATTCGTCGCCCAGCCGTCGGCACTCCAGCGCTGCGCGGCCAGCGTCCTCGCCTGCGCCACCCGTGCCGCCACGGTGGCGCTGGTCTCGGCCTGCTCGTCGCCGAAAGTCGCGCCCGCTTGACCGCGCATCTGCACCCAGATATCGATGCGGTCCAGCAGCGGACCGGACAGCTTGCCGAGGTAGCGGCGCCGAGCCAGCGGCGCGCAGATGCAGTCGACATCCCGGGCGGGCGCGCACGGGCAGGGGTTCGCGGCCAGCACGAGCTGGAACCGGGCCGGGTAACGCGCGACACCGTCGCGCCGGGCGATCCGCACCTCTCCCTCCTCGAGCGGAGTGCGCAGTGCCTCCAGCACTTTCGTGCCGATCTCCGCGCATTCGTCGAGGAACAGCACGCCCCGGTGCGCCCGGCTGACCGCCCCTGGTCTGGCCATGCCGGAACCGCCGCCGATCATCGCGGTCACCGAGGTCGAGTGATGCGGGGCGACGAAGGGCGCGAGGGTGATCAACGGCTGCTCCGCGGACAGCGACCCCGCCATCGAATGGATCGCGGTGACTTCGAGGGACTCGGCCTCCGACAGCGGCGGCAGCAAACCCGGAAGCCGTTGCGCCAGCATCGTTTTGCCGATGCCGGGCGGCCCCGTCAACAACAAATGGTGACCACCGGCTGCCGCGACTTCCAGCGCCCAGCGCGCCTCGTCCTGGCCGACCACATCGCTCAGGTCCCCGCTGGGCGCCTGCGCCCCCGGCACGATCCCGTCCGGTTCCAGCAAGCTGCCTTCGCCACGCAACCAGGTGACCACCGCCCGCAAACTCGTCGCGCCGAGCACCTCGATCCCCTCGACCAGCCCCGCTTCGGCCACCGCTTCCGCGGGCACCACCACGGTCGGCAATCCCGCGGTACGCGCCGCGATGACGGCGGGCAGCACCCCGCGCACCCGGCGCACCCTGCCGTCGAGTGCCAGCTCACCGAGCAGCACCGTCTTGGCCAGCCGCTCCCCCGGCACGGCGCCGGAGGCGTCGAGCACCGAGACCGCCAGCGCCAGGTCGTAGACGCTGCCCACCTTCGGCAGCGTGGCAGGAGACAGCGCCAGGATCACCCGCCCGTCCGGCCACCTCTCCCCCGTATTGGCGACCGCGGAGCGCACTCGATTGCGCGATTCCTGCAGCGCCGTATCGGGCAGCCCGACCAGATTCACCGAAGGCAGACCTTGACCGATATCGGCCTCGATCTCCACCAGTTGGCCGTCGACGCCGGTCACCGCCACCGACAACGCCCGACCGAGCGCCATCAGAACGCCCCGGCCAGATGGTCGATGACCGGCCGGTGCCCCCGCGGGACCAGCACCGACACCACGTCGAACCGGATGCGCCGCCACGGCCCTTCCTGCTCGGCCAGCCACAGCAGCGCGAGCCGCCGGATCCGCTGCTGTTTGCCGAAGGTGACCGATTCGGCCGGTGTCCCGAATCCCAGCCCCGATCGCGTCTTCACCTCGACGAAGGCCGTGATCGTCGGGTCCTGGACGATCAGGTCCAGCTCGCCGTACCGGCATCGCCAATTGCGGGCGACGATCTCCATTCCCGACTCACGCAGGTACTGCGCGGCCAGCTTCTCCCCGTATGCGCCGAGCGCCTGTTTGTCTGCCACGAGTCGAAGCATGCCGACTCGCACCGTCGGCAGCCGCCCGCCGACCTGGGCGGACAACAAACCTGTGGACAACCGCCGGCCTGTGGACAACCCCAGGCCGGCGGTGCGCCCTCACTCCGGCAGACGGAGGTCGGGCTTCTCCAGCTCTTCGATGTTCACGTCCTTGAACGTGATCACTCGCACGTGCTTGACGAAACGCGCGGGACGGTACATGTCCCACACCCACGCATCGCTCATCCGCACTTCGAAGTAGACCTCGCCGTCGGCGTTCTGCGGCCGCAATTCGACAGAATTGGCCAGGTAGAAGCGACGTTCGGTCTCCACCACGTACGAGAACTGGCCGACGATGTCCTTGTACTCGCGGTACAGCGACAGTTCCATCTCGGTTTCGTACTTCTCGAGGTCCTCAGCACTCATCGGGTGGGCCGTCCTCCTTCTAGCAGCGCCGCGTTCATAGTGGACATCATCGCGCATGCGCGGCGCGGGAAGCCACTCGGCTACCGCCCGGCACGTCGAGTTCGCGCACATTGCGCCAGGACCGGCGGTGTTCTGTGCTCGGTCCGAGCTGCCGCAGCGCGGCGGTGTGCTCGGGCGTGTTGTAGCCCTTGTGCGCGGCGAATCCGTATCCGGGCAGCTGCCCGTCGAGCTCGACCATCATCCGGTCCCTGGTCACCTTGGCCAGGATGCTCGCCGCGGCGATACAGGCCGCCGTGCCGTCGCCGCCGATGACCGGCAATGACGGTGCGGGCAGGCCGGGAACCTTGAAACCGTCGGTCAGGATGTAACCGGGGACGCGGCCGAGACCGGCGACCGCCCGGCGCATGCCCTCGATATTGGCGACATGGATACCGATGGAGTCGATCTCCCAGGCGGGCACCACCACCACGCTCCACGCCAGCGCCAACCGCTGGACGACCGGGAACAGCTCCTCACGGGCCGCCTCGGTCAGTTTCTTGGAGTCGTCGAGCCCGGACAGCTTGTCGTAGGCCTTGGGCGCCAGCAGGCACGCGGCGACCACCAGCGGCCCGGCGCACGGGCCGCGGCCCGCCTCGTCGACGCCGGCCACCGGGCCGAGGCCGCCGCGGATGAGCGCCGCCTCGAGTGTGCGTAGCCCCCCGGCCCTGCGCATCACCACCCGCGGCGGCCAGTTGGTCCGATCCTGCCCCACAGTTCGATTGTCCCCGTGTCTCGTCGCGTGTCAGTTTTCCTGCGGGTTCTGGCTGCGTACCGGGCCCATCCGGTTCGGCGGCCAGATCTTGAACACCGTCTTGCCGCGCACATTGTCCACCGGCACGGTGCCCTGCAGATCGTCGCTGACGTGGGCGCGGGAATCGGCCGACTCGTTGCGGTTGTCGCCCATCACCCACAGGTTGCCCTCGGGCACCTTCACCGGTCCGAACACCCGGCCCGCCGGATAGACCGCGTTGGGGCGGTCGGTGAACCAGGGGTAGTCCTTCTTGATGTACGGCTCGTCGAGCGGTTTGCCGTCGACCATCACCCGGCCCTGCGGATCACAGCACTGCACGGTCTGCCCGCCGACGGCGATGACGCGCTTGACGAGATCGTTCTCGTCCGGCGGGACCAGGCCGAAGTAGGACAGGAAGTTCTGGATGCCACGCACGACGGTGTTGTCGGAGCGGATCGACTTGTAGTGCCCGTTCCACGACGGCGGGCCGACGAAGACCACGACATCGCCGGGGCCGGGTTCGGAGCCGTAATAGCTGATCTTCTCGACATAGATGCGGTCGCCGATCAGCAGCGTGTTCTCCATCGACTGCGACGGGATCACGTAGGGCCGCCCGATGAAAGTGACCATCAGCGCGGCGATGACCGCCGCGATCACGATCAGTATCGGCAGCTCCTGCCAGAACGGGCGCTGCTTCTTCTCGCTGCGCTGTCTCTTGCGCCGTCCACCTTCGTCACCCGAATCGGACACCGACACCGACCCACTTTCGTCTGCCACGCCGAACAGAGTAGCCCGGCGACCCGACCGAAGTCGGAGCGCCGGGCTACCGGAAAACTCTGTGCTGGAATCAGCTACCGCTGTGTCAGCGCTTTTCCTTGATCTTGGCGGCCTTGCCGCGCAGATCGCGCAGGTAGTACAGCTTGGCGCGACGCACGTCACCGCGGGTCACGACATCGATGTGGTCGATGTTGGGGCTGTGCACGGGGAAGGTGCGCTCGACACCGACACCGAAGGACACCTTGCGGACCGTGAAGGTCTCGCCGATGCCGCCGCCCTGACGCCGGATCACGACGCCCTTGAAGACCTGGATGCGCTCCTTCGAGCCTTCGATGACCTTCACGTGCACGTTCAGGGTGTCGCCCGGACGGAAGTCGGGGACATCGCTACGCAGCGACTTCTCGTCGACGAAATCAAGGGTGTTCATTTTCCACCTTTTCGGATTCTTTGCGCGAACAGAGGAACCTGGCGGCACTCGCGCGCTCGACCGGTTCATGCTCAGAACAGGAGTGCTCTCGGACATGACTCGTCCAAGGCAACCGGTTTATTGTGCCAGACCCGGCAGCCCGGACTGAAATCGGGTGAGGCGCGCCTCACTCGCCTGCCGAGGTGTCGGCCGTGGCATCGGCCCGGCGGCGCGGCAGCAGATGCGGGTGTGGCGGCGGCGCGGGCGGGGCCGCGACGACCGTGCGCTGCAACTCTGCCTCGGCCGCGGTGCGTGCGTGCTCGACGTCGGGTTTCCCCGCGATGAGGTCCTGGATGAAGATCTTCGCTCGGACGACCGGGCGCCGGTATCGCCGCTCCCTGGCGATCGCCCTGCCCATCGTCTTGGGCCGGTTGCCGTAGCGCCACCGAGCCCAGGGCGCGCCAGGGCGGCTGAGCCGGATGGCGCCGATCAGCAGCAGCGGGGTGAAGAACATGCCGAACAGCCCGGTCCAGATCTTGCCCTTGGCGATCACCACTCCGGCCAGCAGCAGGTTCAGTACGAGGGTGCCGAACACGGCGATCCGGACGCCGAACCCGCGCGACTGCCGGAAGTCGTCGTAGTCGAGAAACGTCGCCGGTTGCACGCCGAGCAGCAGCAGGCCGGTCACGGCGAGGGCGACGAAGACCGCGTCCACCGAGGTGCGGCCCTGTTCCTCCCAGTAGACGTCACGCAGGTAGAAGATCAGGGCGAACTCGTCGAGGACCAGCGCGGCGCCGATCCCGAACAGGGCGGCCAGCACACTCGAGGTGACCTGGGTGGAGTCCTCGGCGGTCGCGATCAGCCCGATGCCGGTGAGCAGCACCGTGATGACGCCGAACACCATGTGGTGGATGTGGGTGTCGCCCGCCTTGATGTTGCCCGGCCACCACCGCACCTGCGCCCTGATCAGCCGCACGCTGATCCGGATGACCACGAAACCGAGGATGAATCCCAGCAGGAAGCACAACAGGGGCAGGCGGCCGCGCGCGATCACTTCGTCTTCGAACCACCGTCCCATGCCGCCCGCCCTGTCGTCGAGTTACTTGCCGAATCCCGCCCGGCGCAACGCGTCGGCCATGGATCCGCTCGGCTCGGCCGCGGGCTTGCGCTGGTTGCCGCCACGCCCCTGAGCTTGGCTGCGACCCTGCGCCTGGCCACGTTCCGAACCCTGGCCACGACCGCCCTGCGGACGGCCCTGGCCTCGGCCCTGGCCGCGCGGTGCGCCGCCACCACGATTGTCCCCCTGCGCGGGCTTGCCCGGCTCGTCATCGAGCCGCAAGCTCAAACCGATCCGCTGCCGGGCGACGTCGACCTCGAGGACCTTCACCTTCACCACGTCACCGGACTTGACTACTTCGCGCGGGTCCTTGACGAAGGTGTGCGACATGGCCGAGACATGCACGAGGCCGTCCTGGTGCACGCCGACATCGACGAACGCGCCGAACGCGGCCACATTGGTGACGACGCCTTCGAGCACCATGCCCGGCTCCAGGTCGGCGACCTTCTCCACGCCCGCGGCGAATTCGGCGGTCTTGAACTCCGGACGCGGGTCGCGGCCCGGCTTCTCCAGTTCGGCGATGATGTCGCTGACGGTCGGCACACCGAACTTCTCGTCGGTGAAGTCGGCGGGCCGCAGTGCGCGCAGCGTGCCGGTGTTGCCGATGACCTCGGCCATCGGGCGGCCGGTGTGCTCGAGGATGCGCCGCACGACCGGGTAGGCCTCGGGGTGCACCGCGGAGGTGTCGAGCGGGTCGTCGCCGCCGCGGATGCGCAGGAAGCCCGCGCACTGCTCGAACGCCTTGGGGCCGAGACGGGGAACCTCGAGCAGGGCGGTCCGGCTGCGGAAGGGTCCGTTCTGGTCGCGGTGCGCCACAATGCTTTCCGCCACCGAGCCGGACACACCCGACACACGCGAGAGCAGCGGCACCGAGGCGGTGTTCACGTCGACACCGACCGCGTTCACCGCGTCTTCGACGACCGCGCCCAGCGAGCGGGCCAGCAGGGTCTCGGAGACATCGTGCTGGTACTGGCCGACGCCGATCGACTTGGGATCGATCTTCACCAGTTCGGCGAGCGGGTCCTGCAGGCGGCGGGCGATGGAGACAGCGCCGCGCAGCGACACGTCCATGCCGGGCAGTTCGGCCGAGGCGTAGGCCGAGGCCGAGTACACCGAGGCGCCCGCCTCCGACACGACGATCTTGGTCGGCTTCTTCTCGGGGATGCGCGAGATCAGTTCGGTGGCAAGCGCATCGGTCTCGCGGGAGGCGGTGCCGTTGCCGATGGCGATGAGCTCGACATCGAACCGGGCGACCAGCGCGGCCAGCACGGCCAGGGACTTCTCGGTCTGGCCCTGCGGCTTGTGCGGGTAGATGACCTCGGTCGCCACGGCCTTGCCGGTGGCGTCGACCACCGCGACCTTCACGCCGGTGCGGTAGCCGGGGTCGAGGCCCATGGTGGTGCGGGTGCCCGCCGGTGCGGCGAGCAGCAGGTCGCGCAGGTTCGCGGCGAACACGTCGACCGCGTCCTTCTCCGCCGCCTGCCGCAACCGCATCCTGGTGTCGATGCCCATGCTCACCTGCAGCTTGGTGCGCCAGGCCCAGCGCACGGTGTCGAGCAGCCAGGGATCGGCAGGGCGGCCCTGATCGGCGATGCCGAAGGCGACCGCGATGCGGCCCTCGTAGATGGTGCGCTCGCCGGGCGCGGGCTCTTCGGTGTCGGGTTCCAGGTGCAGGGTGAGCACCTCTTCCTTCTCACCGCGCAGCAGCGCCAGGATCCGGTGCGATGGCAGTTTGTGGAACGGCTCGCTGAACTCGAAGTAGTCGGCGAACTTGGCGCCCGCCTCCTCCTTGCCCGCGCGCACCGTCGAGGTGACCTGGCCACGGTTCCACATGAGCTCGCGGAGTTCACCGACCAGGTCGGCGTCCTCGGCGAAGCGTTCGACGAGGATCGCGCGGGCGCCATCGAGCTGTTCGGCGGTGTAGCCGGCCGGGTCGGTGGCCGGGTCGCCGATCAGGGCGTCGGCCACCGGCTCGTGCCCGGCTTCACGGGCGATCTGGGCCTTGGTGCGGCGCTTGGGCTTGTACGGCAGGTAGATGTCCTCGAGGCGGGCCTTGGTCTCGGCGAGCATGATCTGCTGGTGCAGCGCCGGGTCGAGTTTGCCTTGGCCGCGGATGGATTCGATGATCGCGCCGCGGCGTTCGTCGAGTTCACGCAGGTAGCCGAGCCGCTCGTCGAGCTGGCGCAACTGGGCATCGTCGAGGCCGCCGGTGACCTCCTTGCGGTAGCGCGCGATGAACGGCACCGTCGAACCGCCGTCGAGCAATTCGACGGCGGCGCGGACCTGGGTCTCGCGCACCCCCAGCTCGTCGGCGATCCGCCTGCCCACGCTGGCGAGGATGGTCGTTGTGTCGGTCTCGGGCGCTGTCGTCACGACCGCAGAGACTACAGCTCTTCCCCGACAACCGGCCGACTCCCAGGTCAGGCGAGCAGATCCTTGGCCAGTTCCCGCATCTCCGCTTTGCGGATCTTGCCGGTGACCGTCATCGGGAACTCGTCGACCACGTGCACGTAGCGCGGGATCTTGTAGTGGGCGAGGCGACCGGTGCAGAAGTCGCGGATCGCGGCCGCGTCGAGGACGGCGGCACCCTCGCGCAGGCGGAGCCAGACCATGAGTTCCTCGCCGTACTTCTCGTCGGGGACGCCGATCACCTGGGCGTCGACGATATCGGGGTGGGTGTAGAGGAATTCCTCGATTTCGCGGGGGTAGATGTTCTCGCCGCCGCGGATCACCATGTCCTTGATCCGGCCGGTGACCGAGAGGTAGCCGTCGTCGTCCATGACGCCGATGTCACCGGTGTGCATCCAGCGGGCGGCGTCGATCGCCTCGGCCGTCTTGTCCGGCTGATCCCAGTAGCCGAGCATCACCGAATAGCCGCGGGTGCACAGTTCGCCCGCCTCGCCACGCGGCAGGGTGCGTCCGCTCGCCGGGTCGATCACCTTCACCTCGAGATGCGGGCCGACCCGGCCGACGGTGGCGGTGCGGCGGTCGATGCTGTCGTCGCGGCGGGTCTGGGTGGACACCGGCGACGTCTCGGTCATGCCGTAACAGATGGCGACCTCGGCCATCCCCATCTGCTCGATCACCCGTTTCATCACCTCGACCGGGCACGGCGAGCCCGCCATGATGCCGGTGCGCAGACTCGACAGGTCGGCGGTGGCACCGGCGTCGAGTTCGGCGAGCATCGCGATGAACATGGTCGGCACGCCGTAGAGCGAGGTGCAGCGCTCCGCGGCGACGGCGGCCAGCGTCGCGGCGGGATCGAACGACGGCGCCGGAATCACCACGGCCGCACCGTGCGAGGTCGCCGCGAGATTGCCCATGACCATGCCGAAGCAGTGGTAGTACGGCACCGGCACGCAGATCCGGTCGGCCGCGGTGTAGCCGCACAGCTCGCCGACGAAGTAGCCGTTGTTGAGGATGTTGTGGTGGCTCAGCGTCGCGCCCTTCGGGAAACCCGTTGTCCCCGAGGTGTACTGGATGTTGATCGGATCATCGGTGGACAGGGTCGCGGCGATCGCGACCAGTCCTGCGGCATCGGGCGCGGTGGCCGCCACCTGCTGCCACTGGTCGGTGCCGAGGATCAGCACCTGTTCCAGGGCGGGGCAGTTCGGCCGCAACTGCTCGATCATCGCCGCATAGTCGGAGGTCTTGAACTCCGGCGCGGCGATCAGCAGCCGGACGCCGGCCTGACCGAGGACGTACCCGAGTTCGCTGGTGCGGTAGGCGGGATTGATAGTGACCAGGACCGCGCCCAGTTTCGCCGTGGCGTACTGGACCAGGAACCATTCGGCGCAGTTGGGCGCCCAGATCCCGACCCGGTCGCCCGCGGCGATACCGCTCGCGGCCAGTCCGGTCGCGACGGCGTCGACGGCCGCGCCGAGCTCGCGATAGGTCCAGCGACGGCCGGTCGGACGGTCGACCAGCGCTTCGTTGTCGGGATACTCCGCGACGGTGCGGTCGAGATTGGCGCCGATGGTGTCACCGAGCAGCGGGGTGTCGGCGAGTCCACAGGTGTAGCTCAGTTCGGTCATCAGCGGATCTCCTTGCCGCGCAGCACGAATCGCTGCACCTTGCCACTCGGGGTCTTGGGCAGACTCGAGACGAAATGAACCGTCCGCGGATAGGCGTGCGCGGCGAACTTGTCCTTGACCAGTTGCTGAAGTTCGGCGGCCAGCTCGGCACTGCCGTCGACGCCGTCACGCAGGACGACGAAGGCTTCGAGCACCTCGCCGCGCAGCTCGTCCGGCATCCCGACGACGGCGGCCTCGGCGACCTGATCGTGCAGGACCAGCACGCTCTCGACCTCGAACGGGCCGATCCGGTAGCCCGCCATGATGATCACGTCGTCGTCGCGCGAGCTGAAGCGGAAGAAACCGTCGGCATCGCGCGCGCCCACGTCACCGGTGAGATACCAGCGGCCGTCGGCGGTGTAGCGGCTCGCGGTGCGCTCGGGAGCGTCGAGATAGCCGAGGAACCACAGCAGCGGGCTGTGATCGGTGTCGATGGCGACGCGGCCGATCTCGCCGGGCGCGGCCTCGGTGTCGGCGTCCTCAGCGAGGACCGCACAGGTCCAGCCGGGCAGCTGGGAACCCATCGAGCCGAGCGGCGCGGGCCGGTCGACGGCGGGGTGCCAGGCGTGGCAGATGACCATGCCGTGTTCGGTCTGGCCGTAGTGGTCGCGGACGGCGACGCCGAGCGCGCGCCGCGACCAGGCGACGACGTCCGGCGTGAGCGGTTCCCCCGCCGACGACGCCCGGCGCAACGTGATCCCCTCGGGGGCCGCGCCCGCGCGCAACGCGCGGTAGACCGTCGGCGCGGCGGCGAAGTTGGTGACGCCGAAGCGGCGCATCACGTCCAGGGTGAGCGGTGCGGAGAAGCCCGCGTGCAGAAGCAGGCTGCGCACGCCGGTCGCCAGTGGCGCGAGGATCGCGTAGTAGAGGCCGTACGCCCAGCCCGGGTCGGCCGCGTTCCAGTAGACGTCCTCGGGGCGCACATCCAGGGCGAACTCCTGGTAGGCGTGGAAGGAGGCCAAGGCGCGCACCGGGATCGGCACGCCCTTGGGCGTACCGGTTGTGCCGCTGGTGAACAGCTGGACCAGCAGGCCGTCACCGCCGACCACCACAGGGGCCGCGCGGGGGTCGTCGGACCGGTGCGTGGCGAGCAGATCGCCGAACGACAGCGCGCCGGGAATATCGGCCGCACCGACGACGATCGTCCGGCGCTCCGGGTCGGCGGGAATGTCTTCGCCCACAGCCAGTTTCGACGCCTGATCGGCATCGACGACGACCACCTTCGCGTGACTCGCGCCGAGCCGGAACCCGATGGCGGGCGGCGCGAACGCGGTGAACAGCGGCACGTGCACCGCACCGCGGCGCCAGATACCGAGCAGCGCGACCACCAGATCGGCGGACTTCGCCATCAACGTCGCCACCCGATCCCCTGGACCGACACCGAGCTCGGCCAGCGCCGCCGCGAAACGGGCCGACCGCTCACGCAGCTCGCCGTAGGTCAGCTCGTGCGCGCTCAGATCGGACTCGACCACCGTGAACGCGACCCGACCGGCCGGATGCCGGTCGCACAGCAGCTCGGCCGCGCAGGCCTCGGGTCCGTCGTAACAGTCGAGCAGGTCGCGCACCCGCGCGTCCAGGTCGGTACTCATCGCAGTTCTCCTCAACGGGTAACCAGGTCTGTCCTAGAATGTGGCACACCTCACGTTCGCCACTACCCCCGAAAAGGGGTGACCGATGCCGGCCACTTCCCTGTTGCGTCCCCGCGACGGCGATGCGCTGCGCGCCGAGATCCGCTGGGTGGCGCGCCGGGCGAATGTTCCGGTGGTCTTCGGCGGGCCGGTCGACGAGGACACACTGCTGCTCACCGAGTTCGTCGGCACGATCACCACCGGGCTGCGCGGCCTGTCGGTACTGCGTACCTCCGGGCTCGGCGGGCAGGTGATGGAGCACCACCGACCCGCCGCGGTGGCCGACTACCGGGGCGCGTCCTCGATCACCCACCACTACGACGGACCGGTCTGCGGCGAGGGATTGCGGTCGGTGGTCGCCGTTCCGGTCGTGGTCGCCGACCGGCCCCGTGCCGTGCTCTACGCGGCCACCCGCGGCGCCGGTCCGCTCGGTGATCGCACCACCGAGGTGATCGTGCAGGCAGGCAGCCGGCTGGCGACCGAGATCGCGATCCGCGACGAGGTGGATCGGCGGGTCAGGATGCTCGAACTCACCGCTCCGGCCCCGGCCGCCACCCCCGCGGTCGCCGAGGAATTGCGCGAGATCCACGCCGAGCTGCGGGCCATGGCGACCGCCGCCGGTGATGCGGCGATGCGCGACCGGCTCTCGGGTGTGTGCGATCGGCTGACCGGTGTGCTGGCGGGCGAGTCGTCGGACGAGGTTCCCCGGCTGTCGCGGCGCGAACTCGACGTGCTCGCGCAGATCGCGCTCGGTTGCACGAATCAGGAAGCGGCGCTTCGGCTGTCGCTCGGCGCGGAAACCGTCAAGAGCTACCTGAGGCAGGCGATGAGCAAGCTCGACGCGCGAACCCGGCACGAGGCCGTGGCACTGGCACGGCGTCATCGCCTGCTGCCCTGATGTGGAATATGTCACGCTCTCGGGCGAAGTTCCGTCGCTGTGAGCACCCGTGCACGAGTTCGGCGATCCGGCCGCTGCTCGTTTCGCCTCTCGCTCGCGCGCAGCGCGCCGAGTGTCAGGGACGCCGAATCACCAAGGGGCGCACGGTCTGTCCAGGGCAGATGGGCACGGTGACCGGTCGGCCGCGTCCGTCGCACCGAGTACCGCGGTCACCGAACACATTCCGGATGGAACGAGTAATCCTCACCATGGACGATGACACAACGAATGACCCCGATGAATACCCAAACATCTTTACGACAAAACAATCTCGGCGTCCATCCCGACCGGTACCGTCGGTCCGATGACGGAGCCTTTTCAATTGGCCGGCGTCTCGCTGGACTGTGACGACCCCGAGTCCCTCGCCCGCTTCTACCTCGGGCTGCTCGGTGGCCGTGTGCTGTGGAACGACGCCCACAGCGTAGGTATCCGCATACCGTCGGGATTGACCCTGGCGGCGCAACGCGTCGAGAACTACTTCCCGCCGCAATGGCCGGGCAGCGCCGCGGTACAGCTGGAGCTGGCCGCCGACGCCGATCTGGATCTGTGTGAGCAGCACGCACTGGCGATCGGCGCCAAACCCGCTCCAGTGCAACAGGATCCGCGCTGGCGGGTATTGCTCGACCCGGCCGGGCACCCGTTCGCCATCACCACCCGCGCCGCATCGGGGTAGGCCGGGGTTCTACTGCTCCGGCAGTAGATCCGGCCTGCGCTCGCGGGTACGTTCCAGGGACTGCTCGTGGCGCCACGCGGCCACCTTGGCGTGATCGCCGGACAGCAGGATCGGCGGCACGTCCAGGCCGCGCCACGAGACCGGGCGGGTGTAGCTCGGCCCTTCCAGCAGCCCGTCGGAGAACGAATCCTCCTGGTGGGACTGCTGATTGCCGAGCACGCCGGGGATCAGCCGGACCACGGCCTCGGTCATCACCAGCACCGCGGCCTCGCCGCCGATGAGGACGTAGTCGCCGATGCTCACCTCTTCGACGCGGACGCGGCGGGCGGCATCGTCGAACACGCGCTGATCGATACCCTCGTAGCGACCACACGCGAAGACGAGGTGTTTCTCGGTGGACCAGCGTTGCGCGGTGGCCTGGGTGAACGGCACACCGGCCGGGGTGGGGACGACGAGCAGGGCGTCGTCGGGGCACACCGCGTCGAGCGCGTCGCCCCAGACGGTGGGCTTCATGACCATGCCCGGACCACCGCCGTAGGGCGAATCGTCGACGGACTTGTGCACGTCGTGGGTCCAGTCACGCAGATCGTGCACGCCGACCGAGATCAGGCCCTTGTCGACGGCCTTGCCGAGCAGCGCGGTCCGCAGCGGCTCGAGATACTCCGGGAAGATCGTGACGACGTCGAGTTGCACGAATTACTCCGGATCGAGCAGGCCCTCGGGCGGCGTGATGACCACCAGTCCATCGGCGATCGACACGGTCGGCACGATGGCGGTGACAAAGGGAATGAGAATTTCGCGGCCGTCGTCGGCGGCGCGCACCGACAGCAGCTCGCCCGCGGCCGAATGCAGCACCTCGGTGACCTCGCCGACGACGGTGCCGTCGCCGAGTTCGACGCGCAGGCCTTCGAGCTCGTGGTCGTAGAAGGCGTCCTCGTCGTCGGACGGCGGCAGCGACTCGCTGTCGACGACGAACAGCAGGCCGCGCAGTGCGTCGGCGGCGGTGCGGTCGTCGATGCCGTCGACGAACACCAGAAGCCGGCCCGAGTGCTCTCGGGCCGACTTCACGGTGTAGTCACGGGTCGCCGCGGATTTCGGCATCCTGCCGTGCAGGGTGGCGCCGGGAGCGAACCGGAGTTCCGGCTCGTCGGTGCGCACCTCGACGACGAGTTCGCCGCGCACGCCGTGCGACTTGGCGACTCGACCTACGACGAGTTCCATCTAGGCGTCGGTGTCGACCACGTCGACCCGGATCCCACGGCCGCCGATACCGGCGACCAGGGTGCGCAGCGCGGTCGCGGTACGACCACCGCGCCCGATCACCTTGCCCAGGTCCTCAGGATGGACGTGCACCTCGACGGTGCGTCCGCGGCGGCCGGTGATCAGCTCGACGCGGACGTCATCGGGGTTGGCGACGATGCCGCGAACCAGATGTTCGACGGCATCGGCAACAACGGCAGTCATTACTCGGCAGCCTCGGTGGCGGCCTCTTCGGCGGCCTCGTCCTTCTTGGCGGCCTTCTTCTTCGGGGTGACGGCCTCGGCGACGGGCTCGTTGTCGGCGGCGGCCAGCGCGGCGTTGAACAGGTCGAGCTTGGACGGCTTGGCGGCCTTCACCTTGAGGGTGCCCTCGGTGCCCGGCAGGCCCTTGAACTTCTGCCAGTCGCCGGTGATCTCCAGCAGACGCTGCACCGACTCGGTCGGCTGCGCGCCGACGGACAGCCAGTACGCCACGCGATCGGCATCGATCTCGATCAGCGAAGGCTCTTCCTTCGGGTGGTACTTGCCGATGGCCTCGATGGCCCGGCCGTCACGACGGGTGCGGGCGTCGGCGACGACGACGCGGTACTGCGGGTTGCGGATCTTGCCCAGGCGGGTGAGCTTGATGCGAACAGCCATGCTGATCTGCCTCTTTCGATAGTTGGTCACCACGCGATTCGGCGACCCGCATGGTCTGCGGGTCCGGTTTCGCGCATGGAGTGTGTGACCGCCGCGCGGTACGTAACCGGAGACGGGCTGACACTGTCCAGGAAGGACGGTTGACCATTGTGCCAGACGGGTCGAGCGCAGCTGAAATCGGCTCGACCGCCGCCGCCTCAGCGCAACTGCGCGGTGTCGACGACGACCGGTACCGGGCCGGGCACTTTCACGGCTTCCCCGTCGCGGGCAAAAACTTCTTGCCGATAGCCGGTCTCCCCCAGGCTGTAGCCCCAGAATCGAGCCGGCTTACCGTCGGGCAGCTCGATGATCCACAAGTACGGCACCCGCGCGGCGGCGTAGGCCGCGATCTTGGTATCGCGCTCTTCCCGAGTGTTTCCGGGTGACCAGACCTCCACCGCGAGGAGAATGTTCTCGGCCGCGAAGCTGACATGGTTGATCCCACCGACCACCACGGAGATGTCCGGGATGAACGCGGTACGCAAGGGCGTGCTGATACGAACACCCACAGCAGGAAGAACGTGGAGGTCGAACCGTTCCGCTGCCCGCAGCGCATCTCGCAACATCACGGCCAACTCGAACGAGGCGTACTGATGCGGACCACCCGGCGGCGGCGTCATGTACAGGTACCCCCAGATGAGTTCGAGTCGCGATCCATCGGCCGGCTGCTCTTCGACGAGCCAATCTTCCACAGTATTCGGGCCCAGCGGGTGAAACATCGAAACCTCGGCGCTCATGGTCATTCCGTCCGATCTCCCGTTCGCGTCGCGCTCGCTCGAACCGAACTCGTGCAATACCCGGAGGTACGCGGTGACCGACGAACCTCGTGGAAACTGGTTAGCGGTACCGCTCGACCCCACTGTATAAGAGCTTGTCCAGGGCTGAGTGCGTAGCACGTGCGAAATACACAGAGTTCGCCCAGGTCGATGCGCGTAGTGCGTGCGCAACGCCCATCAACTCCGCAAACGCGACCGCCCCACCAATCACCGGTGGCCGGTGACGGGGTTCGGGGTTTTGACGACGAGGCCGCGCAGGACGACCCATTGCGGGTCGGTGAGGGCGGCCGGGTCGGCGCGGGGGTCGTCGGCGTAGACGACGAAGTCGGCGGGGGCGCCCTCGTCGACGCTCGGGCGGCCGAGCCAGGTGCGGGCGTTCCAGGAGGCGGCGCCGAGGGCTTCGTGGGGTGACAGGCCCGCGCCGGTGAGGGCGGCGATCTCGTCGGCGATGCGGCCGTGGCGGATGCCGCCGCCCGCGTCGGTGCCCGCGTAGATGGGGACGCCTGCCTCGTGGGCGCGGCCGACGGTGTCGCGGACCCGGCGATGCAGGTCGCGCATGTGGGCGGCGTAGACGGGGAACTTGGTGGCGCCGTCGGCGATGCTGGGGAAGGTGTCGATATTGATCAGGGTGGGGACAAGGGCGGTGCCGTTGGCGAGCATCAGTTCGATGGTGTCGTCGGTGATGCCGGTGCCGTGTTCGAGGCAGTCGATGCCCGCGTTGATCAGGCCGGGCAGGGCGTCCTCGCCGAAGACGTGGGCGGTGACGCGGGCGCCGTTGGCGTGGGCGGCGTCGATGGCCTGCTTCAGGATGTCGTCGCTCCACAGCGGGCGCAGGTCGCCGACGGATCGATCGATCCAGTCGCCGACGATCTTCACCCAGCCGTCGCCGAAGCGGGCCTGTTCGGCGACGATCTCGGGCAGGTCGCGTTCGTCGTCGAGTTCGATGCCGAGTTCGCGGATGTAGCGCCTCGGGCGGGCGATGTGGCGGCCCGCGCGGATGATGCGGGGCAGCTCGGCGTGCTCGTCGATGAAATGGGTGTCGATCGGCGAGCCCGCGTCGCGCAGCAGCAGGGCGCCCGCGTCGCGTTCGGTCTCCGCCTGTTCGATCGCACCGTCGCGGGACTCGTCGCCGCCGCCGTAGCGGATGCCGACGTGGCAGTGCGCATCGACGAGGCCGGGCACGATCCACCCTGTGTGACAGAGGGTTTCAGCCCCGCGAACCGGCTCGAAGGTGACGACACCGTCGACGACCCACAGATCACGTTCCTCGTCGCCGGGAAGAACCACACCACGCAGATGCACACGAACCTCCAGACCTCGGCCTGGCCCCAACCTACCGCCGGTGATCGGCCAACGCACCCGGGTCAGGCGGCGCGCCGGTCCGCCATCGCCTCGGTTCGCGCCCGGCGGCCGGAACAAAACGGCTAGCGGCCGGGCAGCGGCCCGTCGAGGAAGACCGTCACGGCCACGATCCGCGGCTCGTCGGCCGCGAAGTCGACGAAGGCCACGCCGCGCGCCACGCCGATCCGCACGCTGGCGCTGACCGTGCGCCCGGCGGCGATCAGCTTGTCCCACTCCATGTCTCGCGCGAGCTCGGCGAACTCCGCCGCGTCGACCGGATGCCCGGCGGGCAGCTCCACCGCCGCACGCGCACCGAGCAGGTCCCGTACACCGGCCACATCGCCCGCCGCGGCGGCGCCGAACAACCGGCCGACGACCCGTTTGCCCGTCGCGCCGACACCGCGCAGACCACGCATCATGCCCATCGCCCCACCGGCGCCCAGCTCGGTGACCAGTTGCGGGCCGAGCTTGCACCCGGCCACCAGCCCGGACGGGCCAGTGCCGAGCAGCCGCCGGATCATCACCGCCAGTTCCCAGTGCGCGGCCAGTCGCGCGATCCGCCAGCCGCCCCCGGATTCGATCAGGTCGTAGCGCAGGTGCATGGGCACGATGACGGTGGCGCCGGTCGACATGGTCGTCTCGATATGCAGGTCACGCACCACCGTGCGCCCCGCGACGAGGTCGCGTTCGACCCGGAAGACGATGGAGTTGGGCGCGATGAAGACGTTGTAGAACCGCGAGATCGCCTCCCGGCCGATGTGCTCGCGCGCGCCGTAGGGATCGTGCACCGCGGCGTTGTCGACGAACAGGCCGACCCAGGTGTTCTTGTCGTGCGCTGCCACCGCGCGCGGCGACGCCTGCACCGCCGCCAGCAGGTCTTCAGCGGTCCGATCCAACGGCATGTAGGTCCTCCATAGTCACGCTTCCCCTGCCCGATCCATGATAGAACGTGTTCTAGTTTTGCGTCGGCGATCGTGCCCGGCGCGCTGTTGGACAAAGGAATCTCGATGGACTGGTACACCGGGAACGCCACCTACGACACGGTGCTGGCCATCGCCTTCGCCTTCGCCGCGTTCGTGATCGTTGGCGGGCTGTTCGCGCAGAGTCCCTACGGCCGCTTCGCCTCGACCTCGATCGGCTTCAATCTCAACCCCAAGCTGGGCTGGTGGTTGATGGAACTGCCCGCTACCGTCGTTTTCGCGGTGTTCTACTTCAGCGGCCCCGATCGTTTCGAACCGGTGCCGCTGGTGCTGGCGGCGATCTGGCTGCTGCACTACGGCAATCGCGGCTGGTTCTTCCCGCTCTCGATCCGGCAGGTGCCGGGCAAGAAGAGCAGCTTCAACTTCTCGGTGGTCGCGGCCGGGGTGTTCGTGACCTCGCTGCACGGCTACCTCAACGGCGCGTTCTTCAGCAACGACTACAAGAACCAGTACGGCACCGCCTGGCTCACCGACCCTCGGTTCCTGATCGGGCTCGTCGTGTATCTGTGCGGATTCGCGCTGCTGGTGCGGTCCGAGGCGATCGTGCGCAATCTGCGCGACAAGGACAACCCCGGCGCCGCCGAGTACCGCATCCCGTACGGCGGCGGCTTCCGGTTCGTCAGCAGCCCGGCCTACCTGGGCGAACTGATCGCCTGGGCCGGGTTCGCGCTGCTGACCTGGTCGCTGGCGGGTGTGGCGATCTTCCTGATCACCGCGGGCAACCTGGTGCCGCGCGCCTTCGCGACGCATCGCTGGTACCGGGAGAAGTTCGTCGACTACCCGGCGCACCGCAAAGCCCTGATCCCCGGCGTGATCTGAGCCGGACACAGCAACACCGCGGTCGAAACCTCGACCGCGGTGTTCTGTCTGATCAGTTCTTGGGGAACTTCAGCTGCGACAGGTCGATACCGTCCAGACCGGGCGGCAGCTGATCGAGACCCGGCGGCATCTGCGACAGGTCCATGCCCGGCGGCAGGCCCGGCATCCCGGCGGGCATACCGGGGAAACCACCGCGCACCTTCGGCGGGGTCGGGCCGCGGCCACCCTTCTTGCCCTTCTTCCCCTTCTTGGTGTTGCCGCGGCGCGAACCGGGCAGGCCCATCTGACGGCCCATCATGGCCATCATCTTCTTGGCCTCGAAGAAGCGGTCGACGAGCTGATTCACCTCGGAGACCTGCACGCCCGAGCCGTTGGCGATGCGCAGGCGGCGGGAGGCGTTGATGATCTTCGGGTTGTCGCGCTCGGCGGGGGTCATGCCGCGGATGATGGCCTGCACCCGGTCGAGCTGCTTGTCGTCGACCTGGGCGAGCACGTCCTTCATCTGACCGGCGCCGGGCAGCATGCCGAGCAGGTTGCCGATCGGGCCCATCTTGCGGATGGCCAGCATCTGGTCGAGGAAGTCCTCGAGGGTGAGCTCGCCGCTGCCGATCTTGCGGGCGGTCTCCTCGGCCTGCTGGGCGTCGTAGACCTGTTCGGCCTGCTCGATCAGGGTGAGCACGTCACCCATGCCGAGGATGCGCGAGGCCATCCGGTCCGGGTGGAAGACGTCGAAGTCCTCGAGCTTCTCACCGGTGGAGGCGAACATGATCGGCGAACCGGTCACATTGCGGACCGACAGCGCGGCACCACCGCGGGCGTCACCGTCGAGCTTGGTGAGCACGACACCGGTGAAGCCGACGCCGTCGCGGAACGCCTCGGCGGTGCTGACCGCGTCCTGACCGATCATCGCGTCGAGGACGAACAGCGTCTCGTCGGGCTGCACGGCGTCGCGGATGCCCGCGGCCTGGCGCATGAGCTCGGCGTCGATACCGAGGCGGCCCGCGGTGTCGACGATGACCACGTCGTACTGCTTGGCCTTGGCCTCTTCGACACCGGCGCGGGCGACACCGACCGGGTCGGCTGCCGAGATACCGAGCGGGTTCTCGCCGCCGCCGACGGAGGTGCCGGGGTGCGGCGCGAACACGGGCACGCCGGCGCGCTCACCGACGACCAGCAGCTGGGTGACCGCGCCAGGGCGCTGGAGGTCACAGGCGACCAGGATCGGCTGATGCCCCTGACCCTTCAGCCATTTGGCGAGCTTGCCCGCCAGGGTGGTCTTACCCGCACCCTGCAGACCGGCCAGCATGATGACCGTCGGCGGGTTCTTGGCGAGGTTGAGCCTGCGGGTCTCGCCACCGAGGATGCCGACGAGCTCCTCGTTGACGATCTTGACGACCTGCTGCGCCGGGTTGAGCGCCGCGGAGACCTCCGCGCCCTTGGCGCGCTCCTTGACGTTGGCGATGAAGCCGCGCACCACGGGCAGCGCGACATCGGCTTCGAGGAGCGCGAGGCGGATCTCGCGCGCGGTGGCGTCGATGTCGGCCGGTGACAGACGCCCCTTACCGCGCAGATCCTGCAGTGCACCGGTAAGCCGGTCGGACAGGGATTCGAACACCGATCGCGCTCCTGATCTGAAAGGGACGTCTATTGCCCTCCCAGGGTAATGGGTGTTATTCCCGGTGGCGCACGTGCGGTGGCGTGGTGCGGCACAACTCGTGATTCTCGATGTTCACGAGGTACACCGCTTCCCTGCCGGTGAGGCCGAGTTCGCGAGCGAGTGCCTCGATGCGCTGCCATTCGGCATCGGGGCTGTCGATGTGCCGTGCGGTGGTCGACGCGATGGTCATCGCGGCCAGGGCTTGGGATCCGGTGAGTGTGCGCCCGGGTAGCCACGAAACCACCCACAGGTCACCACCGACGCAGCGCGCGATGTGCGCGGTCGCGTCGCTGGTCATCATCGATGCGGAAACGACTTCGATAGCCACAGATCTGCTCCCCTCGTACGAGTGACAGCCAGACCTCTCGAATGCTATAGGTCCATTCTCGACCGATCGGGCAGCGATCACGGTTTGCGGGGCAACCTGATAGCAATCGGTGAGTAAACCGTGTCCTGATGATCTCAGTCGGTGACATCCGCCGCCGACGGCGGGGCGGGCGCCGGATGCGGAACGACGTCCAGGACGGCCTTTTCGATGCGGTCTCGTAGCTGCGGGCTGTCGGCGTCGCCGAGATCGAGGCAGAACGCGTCGACCACGGCCGAACCCATCGTGACCACCTTGGCCCACCGCACGTTCGCCCCGGTCGCGGCGAAGGCACCCGCCAGCCTGCTGAGCAGGCCGACCCGGTCCTCGGCACGCAGTTCGAGGATGGCCTGACCGGGCGCGCCGCTCGTCGACCAGATCAGCCGCGGCACTGCCCGCGCGTAGCGGCCCGGCCCGGCGCCGACGGCCTCGGCCTCGCGTTTGGCCAGCACTTCGGGCAGATTCAGCGCGCCGGAGGTCGCGCGGATCAGCTCCTGCCGCAGCAGGCCCGCGTCGGGCGGGTCACCGAACTTCGGGGTCACGACGAAGGTGTTGATCGCCGAGTCTCCCGCCGCGCCGAGCGCGGCCGAGAGGACACGCAGGGAATGCAGGGCGAGCACGCCCGCCGCGTCGGAGAGCAGGCCGGGCTCGTCGGGGGCGATGACCGTCACCACGTAGGTGTGCTTGCCCTCACCCGGCGCGAGGGTGACGTGCACGCCACCGGCCCCGGCCTTGTCCAGCAGGGCGGGGTCGATCGGTTCCGGTTGCGGCAGCGGCTCCCCCGCCATGACCAGCTTGCAGCGGCGGACCAGGTCGCCGATCAGCGAGGCCTTCCAGTCGCCCCAGACGCCGGGGCCGGTGGCCATCGAGTCGGCCTCGGCCAGCGTGTGCAGCAGTTCGAGCAGGCCGACATCACCGTCGAGCGCGTCGGCGACCTGACGCACCGTCTCCGGGTCGGCCAGATCGCGGCGGGTCGCGGTGTCGGGCAGCAGCAGATGGTGGCGCACGATGGCGCTGAGGGTGCGTACATCCGAGGGCCACAGGCCGAGCCTGCGCCCGATGTGGGTGGCGAGTTCGGCGCCGACCACGCTGTGATCGCCCGCCCTGCCCTTGCCGATGTCGTGCAGCAGTGCGCCGAGGGTGAGCAGGTCGGGCCGGGCGACCCTGGTGCTCAGCGCGCCCGCGTAGGCGACGGTCTCCATCAGGTGCCGGTCGACGGTCCAGGTGTGCAGCGCGTCGCGGGGTGGCAGGTCGCGCACCGCGCCCCACTCGGGAAACAGCCTGCCCCACAGCCCGGTTCGATCGAGCGCCTCGACCGCATCGATGCTGCCGCGGCCCGCGCCCAGCAGCACGAGCAGATCGTTGAGCGCGTCCTTGGGCCACGGCTCGCGCAGTTCGGGCGACTCCTCGGACAGGCGGTTGAGCGTGGTCGCCGACATCGGCAGCCCGGTCTGCGCCGAGGCGGCGGCGACCCGCAGGATCAGGCCGGGATCGCGCTGTGGCCGCGCGTCCCTGGCCAGCACCACCTCGCCGGCGTGCTCGACCACCCCCTCATCGAGTGGTCGGCGCACCGGCATCCGGCGCAGGCGGGCCAGGCCGCGGCGCGGCAGCGCGTTGGCCGCGGTGCGCAGGCCGACGTCGGTCGAATAGCTCACCGTGCGGGCCGAATCGGTCAGCGTGCGGGCCAAGTCGAACCGGTCGCCGATGCGCAGCGCCGCGCCGATCTCGTCGGCGTCCTGGGCACGCAGCTGGTCGCGAGCGCGACCGGCGACCCGGTGCAGTTCGGTGCGCACGTCGAGGAGCCTGCGGTGCGCCTGCTTCAGGCCGCCGCCCGGCACCTCGGGGCCGAGGCCCGGCATGGCGTCGGTCAGCTGGGCGATGGCTAGCGCGTCGAGCAGCTGGATGTCGCGCAGACCGCCGCGGCCGTTCTTCAGGTCGGGTTCGGCGCGGTGGGCGATCTCGCCGCTGCGCTGCCAGCGGGCGTTGGTCTGGGCGATCAGGTCGTCGAAACGGGACCTGATGCCGGTCCGCCATTCCCGTCGCACCCCGCCGATGAGCAGGTTGGACAGGTCCTCGTCGCCGACGATGTGACGGGCCTCGAGCAGGCCGAGCGCGGCGATCATGTCGTCGGCGGCCACCCGCAGTGCCTGCGGCACCGTGCGCACGCTGTGATCGAGCTTGATGTGGGCGTCCCAGAGCGGGTACCAGAGCTTGTCGGCGATCTCCGACACCACGGCGGGGTCGACATCGTCGTGCAGCAGTACCAGATCCAGGTCGGAGTACGGCAGCATCTCCCGGCGGCCGAGGCCACCCACCGCGACGACGGCCAGGCCGCTGTCGGCGGTGATGCCCAGCTCGTTGCCCTTGCTGGTCAGCCAGAGTTCGAACAGGTCGACCAGCGCCGCGCGCAGGGATTCCGGATCGAGGCGCGGATTGCGGGTCCCCGCCCCGTCGAGCAGCTGCGCCCTGGCCTTGACCAGGTCGGCCGCCCCGTTGTGCTGAATACCGCCGTTCTGTTGTGCCACAGTCCCACCGCCATTCATGCGGGCGGCCCCGCCCCGACCGGTCGTGCCGGTGGGAGCGGGGCCGCCGCTCGATCGATATCCGTGCGTTGCTGCCGAATTACAGTGCGTCGCTTCCGCGTTCGCCGGTGCGGACGCGAATGATGGTGTCCACCGGGGTCACCCACACCTTGCCGTCACCGATCTTTCCGGTGCGCGAGGCCTCGACGATCACCTCGACGACCTTCTCGACCGACGCATCGTCGACGACGACCTCGACCCGGACCTTCGGAACGAAGTCCACCGAGTACTCCGCACCGCGGTAGACCTCGGTGTGGCCCTTCTGGCGGCCGTAACCCTGGACCTCGCTGACGGTCATGCCGAGCACGCCTGCCTGTTCCAGCCCGGTTTTCACATCTTCGAGCGTGAACGGTTTGACGATTGCCGTAACCAGTTTCATGTTCGTCATGCCTCCTTGACGAGCGAGCGTGCCGTGCCACCCACAGCAGTGAAATCGTATGCGGTTTCCGCGTGCTCGGACTCGTCCAGACCCGCCGACTCGGACTCTTCGCTCGCGCGCAGGCCGATGGTGAACTTGATCGCGTAGGCGATGACGGCCGTCACGACGAGCGAGTAGGCCAGGACGGCGAAGGCACCGACAGCCTGCAGCTTCAACTGCTCGACTCCACCACCGTAGAACAGACCATCGACAGCCGCGGGAGCTTCGGCCGTGGCGACGAGGCCGACCATCAGGGTGCCGACCAGACCACCGACGAGGTGGACGCCGACGACGTCGAGCGAGTCGTCGAAACCGAAGCGGAACTTCAAGCCGACGGCCAGGGCGCACAGCGCGCCGGAGACGATGCCGATGGCCAGCGCGCCGACCACGTTCACCGACGAACACGCCGGGGTGATGGCGACCAGACCGGCGACGATGCCCGAGGCCGCGCCCAGGGAGGTCGGGTGACCGTCACGCAGACGCTCCACGAGCAGCCAGGCGAGCATGGCGGCCGCGGTGGCGATGGTGGTGGTGAGGAAGGTGGCACCGGCGATGCCGTTGGCGCCGACCGCCGAGCCCGCGTTGAAGCCGTACCAGCCGAACCACAGCAGACCGGCGCCGAGCATCACGAACGGCAGGTTGTGCGGACGGAACGGAGTCTTCGGCCAGCCCTTTCGCTTGCCGAGGACCACGGCGAGGACCAGACCTGCGACACCGGCGTTGATGTGGACCGCGGTACCGCCCGCGAAGTCGATCGCCTTGATACCGGAGGCGATCCAGCCACCGTTCTCGGCGGTGACGCCGTCGAAGGCGAAGACCCAGTGCGCGACGGGGAAGTAGACGACGGTGACCCAAATTCCGGCAAACAGGAGCCACGATCCGAACTTCAGGCGGTCGGCGACCGCGCCCGAGATGAGTGCGACGGTGATGATCGCGAACATGAGCTGGAAGGCGACGAACACCGACAGCGGGATGGTGCCCGCGAGCGGAATGCCCGCAGGCGCCTCCGGGTCGGTGGTGGCCAGATACTGACCGCCGAACACGCCCTTCAGGCCGAAGTACTGCAGCGGGTCACCGAGGAAGTTGCCCTTGTCCTCGCCGAATGCCACCGAGAAGCCGTAGAGACACCACAGGATGGTGACCAGGCCCATCGCCGAGATGCTCATCATGATCATGTTCAGGACGTTCTTGCCACGGACCATACCGCCGTAGAAAAACGCCAAGCCCGGCGTCATCAGCAGCACGAGTGCTGATGCGGTCAGCAACCATGCGGTGTCACCGGCGTCGGGTGCGCCGATTACGGGAAATGCCACCTTGTGTTCCTCCTCATCTCGGGCCCTGCCGATGACGGCAAAAGGACCTGTACAGAGGGTCGCCACTCGGTGTTTCATCCGTTGAGCAGTGGTGTTTCACCTGAGTGAACGGATTGCGCTGTTGTGTTGCTTCCACGTTTCGTGCGTTTGTCCACCACCTGCGGGCTCACGGTGAGGCCGGTATGAGTGTGCGGTTCACCCGGGGTTCGCGGCGGGAGGCTGATGCGGCGTTTCCCCTGGAAAAAGCACTGCCCGCCCGATCGCTGGGATCGGGCGGGCAGCAGGGGAACGCTAGGAGGTGGTGCCGAGCAGGGCGTCGACGAAGGCGCCGGGCTCGAACGGCGCCAGATCGTCGGCGCCCTCACCCAGTCCGACGAGCTTCACCGGAACACCGAGCTCGTGCTGCACCTGGAACACGATGCCACCCTTGGCGGTGCCGTCCAGCTTGGTCAGCACAACGCCGGTGATGTCCACGACGTCGGCGAACACCCTGGCCTGCATCAGCCCGTTCTGGCCGACGGTGGAGTCGAGGACGAGCAGGACCTCGTCGACCTCGGCCTTCTTCTCGACGACCCGCTTGACCTTGCCCAGCTCGTCCATCAGGCCGGTCTTGGTGTGCAGGCGACCCGCGGTGTCGACGAGGACGGCGTCGACGCCGCGATCGATGCCCGCGGTGACCGCGTCGAACGCGACGGCGGCCGGGTCGGCTGCCTCCTTACCGCGCACGGTCTCCGCACCGACCCGTTCGCCCCAGGTCTGCAGCTGATCGGCGGCGGCGGCGCGGAAGGTGTCGGCGGCGCCGAGCAGCACCCGGCGGCCGTCGGCGACGAGGACGCGGGCCAGCTTGCCGGTGGTGGTGGTCTTGCCGGTGCCGTTCACGCCGACGACCAGCAGGATCGCCGGGTGATCGGCGTGCGGCAACGCGTGGATCGACCGGTCCAGCTCGGGGCGCAGCGCCTCGATCAGCACGTCACGCAGGGTGGCGCGGGCCTGTTCGGGGGTGCGCACGCTGCGCGTGGCCATCTCCTCGCGCAGGCGTTGGACGATCTTCGCGGTGCTCGCGGTGCCGATATCGGCCAGGACCAGGGTGTCCTCGATCTCCTCCCACGAGTCCTCGTCGAGGTCACCGCCGCCGAGCAGGCCGAGCAGGCTCTTGCCGACGGCGTTCTGCGAGCGAGACAGGCGGCCACGCAGGCGGACCAGCCTGCCCGAGGTGGGGTCGATCTCTTCGATGGCGGCGGCGACGGCGTCGACCTCCGCGGGCGCGGTCTCGACGGGCGCTTCGGCGGGTGCCGATTCCGTGACAGGCGCGGACTCTGCCGGCACTTCCTCGACCGGGGCGGTGTCGGCGGGTGTGATCTCGGTGGGCGGGGCGGTGGTATCGAGCGTGCTGAGGTCGTCGGGGACCACCACGTCCTCGGTGACCCGCACGTCGGTCTCGGGCAGCGGGACGTCGGTGATGCTGCGCCGTGGCGCGTCGCGCGGGACGGCCGCATCGTCACCGACGTGCGGCTGCCCCTCGGTATCGGTCCGCTCGGGCGCCGGTTCGGGGCGCGGCAGCGTGGCCGCCCCGCCCTGTTTGAAGTTGAATCCCCCGGACGCGGTGTAGCCACCGGACTTGTCCGTCAACTCCTTGTCCGGCTCGGGCGGCGCCAGGGAGATCTGGCGCCGCTTGTACAGGACGAAACCCGCGACGAGCGCCACCAACAGCACGGCGGCGATCGCGGCGATCAGGATCCACGCTTGCGAACTCACCCGGCCGAGTCTATTCGGGCGGCCGATCGTCCCACGTCGGCGGCGTCGGCGCGGCGGGTCGGTAGCTGGGGAAAGGGCCCGTCGGCTCGCCGGGGAATCACTACAGATTCGTTGTCCTGCGGAACTTCTGGCGCTCGCCCCATAGGATCGGCGGCGTGACCGATCGAAACGTGCTTGGGGGGCCGCTGGAAGAGTGCGGCACCGATCCTCTCACGGGCTTCTACCGGGACGGCTGCTGCAGCACCGGTCCGGAGGATCTCGGCAGCCACACCGTGTGCACCGTCGTGACGGCGGAATTCCTGGAGCATCAGGCATCCATCGGCAACGACCTCAGCACTCCGCGTCCGGAGAACAACTTCCCCGGCCTGCAGCCGGGCGACCGCTGGTGTGTGGTGGCGGTGCGCTGGTTGCACGCGCACGAGGACGGGGTCGCCGCACCGGTGGTGCTGGCCGCGACACACGAGAACGCCCTGGAGGTCATCTCCATGGACATTCTGCGCAAGTACGCCGTGGACGTCCCGGACGACGTCAGCGACCTGTTGTAGGGGTCGACGACAGCTCCTCGCGAGGCGGGTGAGCGTGGCGCCGTCGGTGAGCCTTCTGGCGGCAGGCCGGGGAGCAGTAGCGAGCGGGTCTGCCGGTGGTGGACCGGTGAACGGGTCCGGCGCAGACGGGGCAGCGCGGTGGCGAGGTTTCGTCACGTCCACGGGTTTCGTCACGGTCAGCTTTCGCGGATTCCGTTACGCGTGACGGTCGGGTTCGCAACGCATCGAGGATGCGGACGACGGCCGGAGCCAAGGGATCGCCGGCGCGCCGATGTCGTTGGATCGCAACGCATCCGGTGAAGATGTCGAGGACTTCGGTGATGGTGACATCGGGGCGGACCGCGCCCTGACGCTGGGCTGCGGTGAGCAGTGCGCCGAGGGCACGGTGGAAGCGGTTGCCCGCGCCGCGCAGGAGGGCGCGCGGCCAGCCGTCGTCGGATTGCACCAGGTCGCAGAGGTCTTTGTTGCCGGGCGTCGTGGTGATGACATGGGTGCAGAGGGCGAAGAAGGCCGCACCGGGGTCAGGGTCGGCGAGGTGATCGGCGGCCAGCGCTGCCAGGCGGTCGACCCGCTGTTGCATCACCGCTTCCAACAGGTCGGTTTTCGTGGGGAAATGCCGGTGGACGGTGCCCGCGCCGACACCGGCGCGGCGGGCGACCTCGGCCAGCGAGACGGTGGTCCCCCGCTCGGCGAGCGCGCGTTGCGCCGCGGCGAGGACGAGGGCGCGGTTTCGCCGGGCGTCCGCTCTGATCGCGGGTTCCACGCCGTTGTCGACGGTCATTTCGTTACGCCTTCCCTGCACTACGCCTGGCCAACCGGGTCGAACCGTCCGTACCGTCCGGAATACGGGTCGCCCGACCCGATTGTAGGGAACGAAACGGAGCTCATCCGCAATGTCATCAGCACATCCCGTTCTGATCACCGGCGCGACCGGCAAACAGGGCGGCGTCACCGCCAGGAAACTGCTCGCCGACGGTCATCCGGTACGCGCCCTCGTCCGCGATCCCGCCACTGCGGCGGCCCGGGCTCTGGTCGACGCGGGCGCCGACCTGGCGACAGGCGATTTCGACGACCCTGCCTCGCTGCGTGCTGCGGCGACCGGCGCGCGTGCCGTATTCCTCATTCCCCCAGCCGATTACGGACCCAGCGGCTGGACAGCGGGCCTGGAGGCTCAGCGTGGCATCGCGATGGTCGACGCGGCAGGCGCGGCAGGCGTCGAGCAGATCGTCTTCTCCGGCATCGCCACCATGGGCGCGGCCGACTCGTGGGGTCAGGAGGGCAAGCGGCAGATCGAGGACGCGATCGTCGCCTCGGGCCTGCGCTATACGCTGCTTCGCCCGGTGCGCTTCATGGAGAACTACCTGTTGCAGGGTTCCCCTGTCGACGGGGTCCGCGTTGGCGGCGAGCACCCGCACCTGTTCCCGGCCGATCGGCCACTGCAGATGATCGCCCTCGACGACATCGGCGCGTTCGCCGCGCTCGCCTTCGCCGACCCCGAGGGCTGGCACGGCCGCGCCCTGGAACTGGCGAGTGACGCGATCACCCCTGTCGACGCCGCGGCCGCCATCAGCGCGGCCACCGGCCGCCCGGTCCACTACCGCGAAGTCACCGAAGCCGAAGCCGAGGCGATCGGGCCGCAGCTCGGCAACACCTGGCGCCTGATCCGCGAGACCGGCGGCTGGCACGCCGACCTGCCCGCCCTGCGACAGCTGTATCCCCAGCTCACGCGACTGCCCGAGTGGCTGACCCGTGGCGGCGCCGAGAAGATCCTGGCCCGCCTCGACGAGCCGGCACCGGCTGTCTGACCTCCGATCCGCCCTCCGAGCGTGTCGCACCGCTGTGCCGGGTGGACCCGCCGGGCGATCCGCCGCGCCGCCCGCCGCACCGCACGACCCGGTCGGCGGGCAGCGACGGTGGTGTCGGTATCCCGCCAGCGACCGGTGCGGCCGCTTCCTACCGTCGGTCGGTGTGAATGCTGAATCTGTCGCCACGATGCCCACCGGCACGGCGCTGCGTGGCTCCCTCGTGCTGTTCATGTCGCTGGCCGCGGCCCTGGGGACCGCGGCCCTCTACCCGTTGCAGCCCGCGATCGCGGCGGTCGCGGACTCCGTCGGCGCGTCGATCGCCGCCGTCGGATTCGCGCTGGCCTGTGGGCCGGTCGGGTACCTGGTCGGGCTCGGTCTCCTTGTTCCGCTGGCCGACCGCTACTCGCCCGCGCGGCTGTTCGCGATCCAATTCGGGGTGCTGTCGGTGGCGTCGGCGGCGTGCGCGGCGGTCGACAGCGCGTGGCAACTGGGGCTGGTGATCGGGGTCGTCGGCGCGTGTTCGGCGGTGGGCGCCGGTCTCAGTTCGGTGGCGGGCCGGCTCGCGCCAGCGCGGCGGCGCGCGACGATCCTCGGCATCGTCACCGCGGGGATCTCCGCCGGGATCCTGGCCGGGCGCATCGTCGGTGGGTGGCTCACCGACGAGATCGGCTGGCGCGGAATGCAACTCGCGGTCGCCGGTGCCTGCGCGTGCGTCGCGCTCGGTTGCCTGGCTGTGCTGCCGACCAACCGGGGCACGACCGACCGCGGCTACCTCGCGACGCTGCGTTCCCTCCCCGGCCTGTTGACGCACCACGCCACGCTGCGGATCGCGGCGATCCGCGGCGCGCTGTGGTTCTTCGCGTTCTGCGCGGTGTGGAGCGGACTCGCGGTCGCGCTCGCCGAGCCGCCGTTGTCGTACTCGGCGGAACGGATCGGCCTGTACGCCCTGGCCGGGCTCTCGGGCATCGCGGCGACGCGGATCGCGGGCGCGTGGACCGATCGGGTCGGCCCGCGGCGGGTCATCCTGGTCGGCCTCGCCCTGGCCGGGTCCGCCGCGATCGTCGTCGGCGGCATGCTCACCAGCACCGTGGGGACGCTGGTCTGCCTCGTGCTGTTCGACGCCGGTCTCTTCGCCGCCCAGGTCGCGAATCAAAGCACCGTGCTCGCCATCGACGCGGCGTCGCCCGCTCGCTTCAACAGCGTCTACATGCTGGTGTACTTCGTGGGCGGCAGCCTCGGCACCGCCATCGGGGCCGCCGCGGTCGCGTGGTTCGGCTGGACCGCGACCGCCATGATCGCGGCACTGTCCATCGGAGTCGCGGCGATCCTGGTGACGACCACATCCGGTGACTCGGCTCCGGCCGAGCACAGCAGGCACCCTGAGTGACGATCTCGTGCTCAGGTGAGTTCGGGCCGCCGCATGCGCGTGGGGCGTTCGGTGCGGGCGTGGACGCGGCAGCGCGGGGTCATGCTGCACGCGCGCGGTGCCGGGGTCGGTGCGCCCCCGGCGCCGCGCGAATCCCGGTCTACCCGGCGCCGGTGGGCCGCACCGCGCGGCTCAGTTCAGTGCGCCGTCGTAGTCCGGGAACTTGAAGGTGCGCTCGGCATGCCCGCCCGACAGGTCCGTCGGGCTGTTGCCGATATTGGCGACGATCGTGTAGCCCTTGCTCTCGATGTCGGCCCGGCTCGCGGTCTTGTACTCGGCCAGACCGGCATTGCCCGCCGACAGCGTGGTCGGCGCGCTGCCGTACAGCGCGTCGACCGGATAGCCGACCGAGGTCAGATTCGCCTGCGAGTAGGCGTTGACCAGGGCGGGCCTGCCGGTGACGAAGATGATCGCGGCGCCGTTCTGCTTCGCCCAGGTCGCCAGGCCGAGCACCGGCTGGATCGCCGGGATGATCAGGCCGGTGTTGTAGGAGGTCTCCAGCGTGGTGTTGTCGATGTCGAAGACGATCGCGGGCCGGGTCGCGCCGGGCAGCCGACCGGCGAGATAGGTCTTCGCCTCGGCCACGACGGGGGTGATCTCGCCGATCCACTGCGCGTACGGCGGCAACTCGGACTTGTTGCCCGACAGCGAGGACGAGCCGCCACCGGACAGGGACGACGACCCGGTGTCGGCGCCCGCGGCGGGCAGTGGAGCGAGGAGCGCGGCCGCGACACCGGCGACGAGCGATGCGGTAAGACGTTTCATCTATCGCACGCTAACAGCGGACCGAGCCAATGAAACGTATCGCAGTTTCACAATCCCGCACAGTGGGACTGCTACGCGGGCGCGCCCACCGGATCGGCATCGGCCACCTCGGCCCGGTTCAACCGCTGCGAGATCACCTGGGTGATGCCGTCACCACGCATGCTCACGCCGTAGAGCGCGTCGGCGATCTCCATGGTCGGCTTCTGGTGCGTGATGACGATCAGCTGGCTCTTCTCCCGCAGCTGCTCGAACAACCCGATGAGCCTGCGCAGGTTGGTGTCGTCCAGCGCCGCCTCGACCTCGTCCATCACATAGAACGGGGACGGCCTTGCCCGGAAGATACTGACCAGCAACGCGACCGCGGTCAGCGACTTCTCGCCACCGGAAAGCAAAGACAGCCGCTTGACCTTCTTGCCCGGCGGCCTGGCCTCCACCTCGATACCGGTGGTGAGCATGTCGGAGGGGTCGGTGAGCACCAGCCTGCCCTCGCCACCGGGGAACAGCTTGGCGAAGACGCCGACGAATTCGCGCTCCACGTCGGCGTAGGCCTCGGTGAACACCTGCAGGATGCGGGCGTCGACCTCGGCGACCACATCGAGGAGGTCCTTGCGCGCGTTCTTGACGTCCTCGAGCTGGGTGGCGAGGAAGTTGTAGCGTTCCTCGAGCGCCGCGAACTCTTCCAGCGCAAGGGGATTCACCTTGCCCAGGGTGGTGAGGTCCTTCTCGGCGCGTTTGGCGCGGCGCTCCTGGGATGCCCGGTCGTAGGGCATCGGCTGCGGCGCGCTGACCTGCTCGCCGCGCTCCTTGGCGTCCTCGTACTCCTGTAGTTCCAGCGCCGAGGGCGGCAGCGGGACATCGGGTCCGTATTCGGCGACGAGATCGGCCAGGGCGATGCCGAACTGTTCGGAGATGGTGGTCTCGAGCTGTTCGATGCGCAGGGCCGCTTGGGCTTTGGCGACCTCGTCGCGGTGCACGGCGTCGGTGAGCTGGGCCAGCTGGGTGGTCAGCGCCCGCGCCCGTTCCTTCACCTGTTCCAGCGCGGCGGCGCATTCCCCGCGCCGCCGGACCAGCTCGTCCCTGCGCGCCGCGGCGGCGGCCACGACCTGCTCGAGCTCGTGCGCGATCTTGGCGCCGGACTCCGCGACGGCGGCGGCCACGCCGGCGGCCTGGCGGCGGGCGGCCTGCGCGCGTTCGGCGCGGGCCCTTGCCTCGCGTTCGGCGCGGGCGGCCCGGCGCAGCGAATCCGCTTTGCCGCGTACCGATTCCGCGCGTTCCTCGGCGGTACGCACGGCCAGGCGGGCTTCGACCTCCATGGTGCGGGCCTCGGCGAGCGCGGCGGCGGCTTCCTCGCGTTCGCGGCCCGCGGACTCGGTGCCCGCGGCGCCGTAGCTGTCGTCGTCGCCGTCGTGTTCCATCTCGGCGTGCCGCAGCCGGTCCTCGAGTTCGGCGAGGGAGGCCAGGGACTTCTCCCGCGCGGATTCGGCTTCGGCGCGCTGGGCGGCGTGCCGCTCGCCCTCGGTCTGCGCCGCGCGGGCGGTCTGGCCGACGCGGGCCAGCCGGTCGTAGATCGCCAGCAGCGCCTGATCGGATTCGTGCAGCGCCATCAGGGCGTGGTCGGCGGCGTCCTTGCGGTCGGTCTGCTCGGCCAGCGCACCGGCCAGCGCCGCTTCCAGTTCCTCGGCCCTGCGCTGGGCGGCCACCAATTCGGCCGTGGCGGTGTCGATCTCAGCCTGCACCTCGAGCTGGCTCGGCATCCGCTCCGAGCCGCCGACGATCCAGCCCGAACCGGCCAGATCGCCGTCGCGGGTGACCACGCGCAGTTCGGGACGCAGCGCGACGAGCTCGGAGGCGGTGGCCAGATCGTCGACGACGACAACGCCCGCGGTGAGCGCGGCGAGGGCGGGACGCACCGGTTCGGCGCCGTCGACGACCTCGGCGAGCCAGCGCGCGCCGGCGGGCAGGGTGCCACGCTCGGCGGGGACCAGCCCGGCGGTGGCGAAGACGAAGGCGACCCGGCCGCCGTCCCCGGAACGCAGCTCGCGGACGGCCGCGTCGGCGGCGGTGGAGGTGTCGGCGGTGATCGCGTCGGCAAGCGGGCCGAGCAGCGCGGCGACCGCGGCCTCGAAGCCGCCCTCGACGCGCAACTGCGCCGACAGCCGGTCACCGAGCCCGCTCACGCCGTGTTCGAGCAGCCAGGCCGCGCCGTCCTTGCGGGCCAGGTTCATCCCGAGCGCTTCGATGCGGGCGCCGAGCCGGGCGACCAGCTTGCTCGCCTCGCGGTCCTGTTCACGCAGTTCGCGCACGCGCTCGTCGGCCAGTTCCAAGGCGGCGACGGCGTGTTCGTGCTGGGCGTCGAGCCCCTTCTCTCCCGCGTCGAGTTCACCGAGTTCGTCCTGCACCGAGTCGTATTCGACCTGGGCGGCCTCGCCGCGGTGGCGGGCGTCGGCGATCGCGACCGACAGGCGGGCGATCTCGGCGTCGACCGATTGGGCCCTGGTGCGCAGGTTCTCGACCTGACCGGAGAGCCGGGCCAGGCCTTCGCGGCGGTCGGCGATGGCGCGCACGGCGGCCAGATGTGCCTGCTCGGCGGCCTTGGCCGCGTACTCGCGATCGGCGAGGGCCTCACGGGCGGCTTCGAGGGTTTCGGTGGCCATCTCCACCGCGTAGCGCAGTTCGGCTTCCTCGGCCTCGATCCGGTCGGCCTCGGCCTCGAGCTGGTCGGGATCACGGCCGGTGCCGACGGGTGCCTCGGTGTGCAGGTGCCTGGCCCGGTCACCGGCGATGCGGATGGTGGCATTGACCCGCTCGGCCAGCGCCGAGAGCTGGAACCAGGTCTGCGCGGCCGCCTCGGCGCTGGGGCTCAGCCGTGACAGCTGGAACTCCTGCTGGGCGAGTGCGGCATTGGCGGCGTCGAGCTCGGACTGCACGGTGATCTGCTGCTCGCGGGCGTAGGCCTCCTTGCTGAGCTGGGACTCCAGCTCGTGGCGGCGGGTGACCAGGTCGTCGGCGGCCAGCCGCAGCCGCGCGTCGCGCAGGTCGGCCTGCACGGTCTGCGCGCGCCGCGCCACCTCGGCCTGCCTGCCGAGCGGCTTGAGCTGGCGGCGCAGTTCGGTGGTGAGGTCGGTGAGCCGGGCGAGGTTGGCCTGCATCGCGTCGAGCTTGCGGACCGCCTTCTCCTTGCGCCTGCGGTGCTTGAGCACACCCGCGGCCTCTTCGACGAACGCGCGCCGATCCTCCGGCCGGGACTCCAGAATCGCCGAGAGCTGGCCCTGACCGACGATGACGTGCATCTCGCGCCCGATACCGGAGTCCGACAGCAATTCCTGCACATCCATCAGCCGGCAGCTGCTGCCGTTGATCTCGTACTCGCCCGCGCCGTCGCGGAACATCCGCCGGGTGATCGACACCTCGGCATAGTCGATCGGCAGCGCGCCGTCGGAATTGTCGATCGTCAGCGTCACCTCGGCGCGCCCGAGCGCCGCGCGCCCGGTCGTGCCGGCGAAGATGACGTCCTGCATCTTGCCGCCCCGCAACGCCTTGGCACCCTGCTCACCCATCACCCAGGTGAGGGCGTCGACGACGTTCGATTTACCGGATCCGTTCGGCCCGACGACGCAGGTGATCCCCGGTTCGAAGCGCAGCGTGGTCGCGGACGCGAAGGACTTGAACCCCTTCAACGTCAGGCTCTTCAGGTGCAAGGCTGGCCCGCCTCTCCGGGATTCAGGCCAGACCTAGGTGCGAGAGGATTGAGACACGCGGCCGGCGGTGGTGGCATCGAGCCGGATAGCCGGTACCCGACGAATTACCCATGTGCTCGCGTGAGCTTACCCGCCGCTACCGGCCGTTCAGTGTCGGTGCGGGCGATCCGGGTTGTGCGGGTCCATGTGCTGGGCGTGCTTCATCTGCCGCTGGAGCTGGCGAAGGTGGGTCTGGGTGCCCGGCGTCGCTTCCCAGCCGGTGATCACACGGAACAGCAGGACAGCGCCCCACGGGCCGATGACCCACATGGGCCAGAAGTACGTGAGCTCGCCCGCGGTGAGCGAGATCAGACCCCAGATGACCAGCACGATCACGCTGACGCCGAGCCAGCTGCCCGCCTCGATGCGCTGCCAGACCGGGATGCGCTTGCCGGGTGTGCGCTCGGCGGGTGCGGTGGCCTGTTTCGTCAGCGGTGGCAGGTCGGACAGGACGACCGCGAGCTCGTCGCGCGTGGTGGTCGCGTAGACCTTGGCGACGCGCTGGTCGTACTCGGCCAGGTCGAGGCGCCCGTCGGCCAAATGGGTGCCCAGCTGGGTGACGATCGCGTTGCGCTCGGCATCGGACGCGCGTGTGCCGGGGGTGATGTCCATGCCGACATCCTCTCGTTCACCAACCACAGTGGAGTATTGGTTCCAGCCTCCACCCTCCACTGTGTAATGTCAACCCGCGTGCGGCGGATCAGAGGATGGCGAAGGCCACCACGAGACCGAGCGCGAAGTGCGCGGCGGCGACCACGAGCACCTCGGGGGTGTAGGTCTCGGCGTGCAGCGTGCGGCCGATGTCGATGCCGGTGACCTTCTCGATCACCCGCACCGAGATCACCTGCGCCACGATGCCGACCAGGCCGTAGACGACCGCGGCGATCAGCCCTTCCGAGAGCTTGTTGACCCCGCCGGTGGCCAGCACGGCGAACACGACGATGAACGCCATGCTCACCATGCCCGCGGCGGACACGATCAGCGCGTTGGGCTTGCCCGCGACGACCAGGTCGCGCAGCTTGCCCGGCGTGGTCAGGTCGATGGCGAAGAAGCCGATCAGCATCAGCGCCAGGCCGATCAGGCAGTACAGGATGATGGCGCCGACGCCTTCACCGAGCGCGCTCCAATAACCCGATTCCAGGGCGAGGGCGGTCATCGTGGTCCTTTCGAACAAGGGTGGGTTGTCACGGGTCAGTCGACGATGCGGTGCGGGACGAACGCGGCACCGTCATCGGTGATCAGGCCTGCCGTCTCGCGGATACCGAGGCCCGCCGCCGTGTCACCGACGACCCAGGCGCCCAGCACCGGGCGCATGCCGTCGAATTCCGGGAGCGGGTCGAGCAATTGGTAGACGAAGCCCTCGGCGCCGTAGACGCCGCCGGTCGCGGTCTCCATGCCCGGACCGACGATGGTCATGTTGGCGCCCTCGCGGCCGAGCTTGGGTTTGCGGATGTATTCGGTGAGCTCGTGCGGGCTGTCGAGGTAGGCGGGCAACAGGTTCGGGTGGCCGGGGTACATCTCCCACAGGACGGCGAGCAGCGCCTTGTTGCTGAGCAGCGTCGTCCACAGCGGTTCGATCCAGGCGGTGGCGGGCAGGCTCTCGACCACGCGCTTGCCGAAGTCGTCGTCGAGGATCCACTCCCACGGATACAGCTTGAAGACCGATTCGATCGGCGCCTCGGCCAGATCGACGAACCGGTGCAGCTCGGTGTCGTAACCGATCTCCTCGATCGGCAGCGCGACCGTGTCGAAGCCCGCCTCGGCCGCCGTCTCCTGCATGTAGGCGGTGGTCACGTTGTCCTCGCCGGTGGCGTCCGCGCCCGACCAGGTGAAGTGCAGCTCGGTGCCTGGCAGCACGGCGCGCAGCCCGGTCCAGCGTTCCACCAGCTTCTCGTGCAGCGAATTCCATTGGTCGCCACCGGGATACACCTGCTGCAACCAGTGCCACTGGATGATCGCGGCCTCGAGCAGCGAGGTCGGGGTGTCGGCGTTGTACTCGAGCAGCTTGGCCGGACGGCGCGCGTCGTAGCGCAGATCGAAGCGCCCGTACACGTACGGGTCACTGCGGCGCCAGGATTCGGCGATCGGCCCCCAGCTCCATTCCGGCAGACCGAAATCGGCGTAGCGCTCGGTGAGCACCACGTGCTCGGCGGCGTGCAGGCACATCGACTGCAGCAGTTCCACATCGGCTTCCAGCGCGAGGATCTCGTCCATCGAGAACTCGTAGTGCACCGATTCGTCCCAGTACGGTCGCGGCTGCCCGCTGGCATCGCGGCCGGGCGCGCCGTAGACCAGGCCCTGACTCTCGATGATCTGCTGCCAGCCCGGTCGCGGCGTACTCACCACCCGCCGCACTAGGACCCGCTCCCGCCGGTCGACTTGCTGCCGAGCCCGCCGCGCTGGATCGTGGTGCCGCTCTTGGTGGTGATGGTCGCGTTGCGCGGTTTCACCGAGCTGCCGCCGACCGGCGGTTTGCCGATGGTGGGCGTGCCGCCGTAGTGGTACCGGTACTGCGGCCAGCCGAGCAGGATCAGGCTGCCACCGCCGCCGTGACTGGTGTCGCTGCGGAAGTTGGACTTGCCCTCGCCGCAATTGTCGTCCGGGACGACGACCTCGTTGCCGTTCTGATCGATCTGCACGCAGGAGGCGGTCACCTGGTCCGGCGCGGTGACCGCCCGGTAGGCCAGGTAGCCACCGCCGACCAGCGCGGCGACACCGACGACGGCGACGCCGCCGATCATCACGCGTTTCCTGGTGCGCCGCTTGGCTTCCGCGGCCTCGGCCGCCGCGCGCTGGGCCTGCTCGGCCTGCTTGCGCGCCTTGTCGCGGGCCCGTGCCTCGCCGACCGTCGGCGGGCGCGGCTGGGTCACACCGGGTTCCTGCCTGGCCATCCGGCCCGGCCTCGGGGACTCGCCCTCGGGTTCCGGCGCGCCGGGCGGCTGCTGCGGCATCGGCGGCCAGCCCGCACCGGGATCCGGTGGCTGCCACGGCGACTGCCCGGAGCCACCGTTCGGGGGCTGCTCAGGTTGATCGGGCGGACCAGGGTTCTGTGTGCTCACCGCTGCCGCCCCCTAGCCCCCGAAGTCACCACTAGCGCTCCTCGAATCCCGTCATGTCGCCCCGCGCGGGCTCCCAGCTTTCCACAACCAGGTCGACCCGGCCAGGTGCATGGCCGGACCGTAGCAGTTCCAGCAGCTTCTCGTCCGCCGTTCGCGGCCCTTCGGCGACAACGTGCACCCGGCCGTCACTGTGGTTGCGGGCGAAGCCGGTGAGCCCGAGTTCCAGTGCGCGCGAGCGGGTCCACCAGCGGAAACCCACCCCCTGCACCATCCCGTGCACCCAGGCGCTCAACCGCACCGTCTCGCTCATGCGTCGATGTCGAAGTTCAACGTCACCTTGGTGCCCGCCTTGAGGGTACGGCCCACGGTGCACACCTTGTCGACGGCGCGCTGCACGGTGACCAGTAGTCGCTCACGCGCGGCCTCGTCCAGCTCGGACAGATCCAGTTCGACGACCTCGTCGATCTGCGGGTACAGCTCGTTCTCCCGGTCGGCGTCGCCGGAGACCCGGATGGTGGCGTCGAAGTCGTCGCCGAGGCGGCGCGAGAGCGGCAGGTCGGAGCTGAGGCCGGTGCAGGCGGCGAGGGCGATCTTGAGCAGCTCACCGGGGGTGAACGCGCCTTCGACGCCCTGCGAGGCGATCAGGACCTCCGCGCCGCGATTGCTGCGCCCGGTGTAGGCCCTGGTTCCGGTGCGCTCGACCCACAGTTCGGTCGGTGCGGTGGTCACGGGTGCGTTCTGCTCAGCCATAGCCTGATCCTGCCATTCGCGTCGAAGACGATTCACGCCTGGGAACGTCTACACCCAGGACGGCATTCCGGCGGAGTGACCCGGGGCACGCTCACTCCTGGAAGCGGTACCCCATGCCCGCCTCGGTCAGCAGGTGCCGCGGGTTGGCCGGGTCGTCCTCGAGTTTGCGCCGCAGCTGGGCGAGATAGACCCGCAGGTAGTGGGTCTCGGTGGCATAGGCGGGACCCCACACCTCACGCAGGAGTTCCTTGCGCCCCACCAGCTTTCCGCGATTGCGCACCAGCATCTCGAGCATCCCCCACTCGGTGGGCGTCAGATGCACGGATTCGCCCTGCTTGGTGACCTTCTTGGCGACCAGGTCGACCGTGAACGAGTCGGTGACCACCACCGGGTCGACGCTGTCGACATCGGTCGCCCCGCGCCGGACCGCCGCGCGCAGCCGGGCCAGCAGCTCGTCCATGCCGAACGGTTTGGTGACGTAGTCGTCGGCGCCCGCGTCGAGCGCTTCGACCTTGTCGGCGGAATCGGTGCGCGCCGAGAGCACCAGCACCGGCGCGGAGGTCCAGCCGCGCAGCCCGGCGAGGACCTCGATGCCGTCCATATCGGGCAGACCCAGATCGAGAACGATGACATCGGGGTGCTTCTCGGCGGCGGCGCGCAAGGCGGCCGCACCGTTGCCCGCGGTGATCACCTCGTACCCACGCACCGACAGGTTGATTCGCAAGGCCCGCACGATCTGTGGCTCGTCGTCGACCACCAGCACCTTGGTGGCGGCAGGAGCCTGACTTTTGTCCGTCATCACCGTTCCTGGGTTGTGGCCGGGCGTACCGGCCCGATCTGGGGCGACTGTTGATGCGGTCATCGGTCAGTCTCGTCGGATTCGGTCGCACTGTCATCGTCTGTGGTCGGCGCGGCGCTGGTGCCCGACGGCAGGTCGACGAGAATCGTCAGACCGCCGCCGGGAGTCGGTTCGGCGTGCACCGTGCCGGCCATCGCTTCGACGAAGCCGCGTACCACCGACAGGCCGAGGCCGACGCCGGTCGTGTTGTCACGGTCGCCGAGCCGCTGGAACGGTTCGAACAGCTGCTCCTCGGTGCCCGCGGGAACTCCGGGTCCGACATCGACGACAGCGATCGACACGCGGTCACCGTCGTGCTCGGCAGTGACCCGCACCGGTGTCTCGCGCCCGGAATGCCGCAGGGCGTTGTCGATCAGGTTGGCCAGCACGCGTTCGAGCAGGCCGCTGTCGGCGAGCACCGAGACCTCCCCGACCTCGACCTTCACCCGGTCCATCGCCGCCCGGCGCAGCCCGCGGGTACCCATGCCGACACTGACCAGCGCACGATGCACCGCTTCATCCATGTAGACCTGCCGCAACTGCGGCGTGACGACGCCGACGGCCAGGCGCGAGGAGTCGAGCAGATTGCCGACCAGCGCCGTCAGCTGGTCGACCGACTCCTCGATCGCCTCCAGCAGCTCACCGGTGTCCTCGGGCGAGAACTCGATGTCGTCGCTGCGCAGGCTGGACACGGCCGCTTTCGCACCGGCCAGCGGTGTACGCAGATCGTGGCTGACCGCCGACAGCAGCGCCCGGCGGAGCCGATCGGCTTCCAGCAGCGCCGCCGCCGCACTGGCCTCCTCGGCCAGCCTCGCCTGCCGGACCAGCCCGACCGCCTGATTGGCGACCGCGTTGAGCACCGGCCGATCGGTGGAGTCGATCGACCGGCCCGCCAGCAGCAGGTGGCTCTGCGCGTCACCCGCCTCGATGACGGTCTCGGCCTCCGACGGCCGCAGCGGCGGCTCCGGCCCCACCGCGGCGACGATCTGGTCGCCGCACTGCACACTCACCGCGCGCTGCCCGTAGGTCTCGCGAACCTGCTCGAGCAGCTTCGACAGGTCGGCGCCGTGCAGCACCGAGCCGGCGAACATGGTCAGCAGCTCCGCTTCGCGGGAGGCCTTGCGCGCCTGCACCGTCCGCTTGGCCGCCACGTCGACCAGGGCCGCGACGGCGACGGCGACGATGAGCAGCACGACCACGGTGACGAAGTTGTCCGGCTCGGCGATGGTGAAGCTGTAGCGCGGCGCGGTGAAGTACCAGTTCAGCAGCAACCCCGACAGCAGCGCCGACAGCCCGGCGGGGACCACGCCGCCGAACAGCGCCACCGCGACGACGCCGACGAAGAACATGGCGCTGAGCCCGCCCAGCTTCAGCCAGCCGTCGAGGAAGAGCCCGCAAATCACGCTCACCAGCACCGGAACGACGATCGCGGCCAGCCACGCGGTGACCGGCCGGCGCGGCCGCAACCAATGCCTACGCACCCCGCGGTTGGCTTCCTCGTGGGTCACCATGTGCACGTCGATCTTCCCGGACCGCTGCACCACGGTGGACCCGATGCCCTCGTCGAGCATCCTGGCCCACCGCGACCGCCGCGAGGTGCCGAGCACCAGCTGGGTGGCGTTGACTTCGCGCGCGAACTCGAGCAGCGCGGTGGGCACGTCGTCACCGGTGACGGTGTGCAACGACGCGTCGAGACCGGCGGCGAGTTCGCGCAGCTTGGCCATCCGCTCGGTCGACACCCCGGCCAGCCCGTCGCCGCGCACCACGTGCACCACGACGAGATCGGCGCTGGACTTCGACGCGATCCGCCCCGCCCGGCGCACGACCGTCTCCGATTCCGGGCCGCCGGTCACCGCGACGACCACCCGCTCGCGGGCCTCCCACAGCTCGGTGATCTTGTGGTCGGCCCGGTATCTGGCGAGCGCGGCGTCGACCTGATCGGCCAGCCACAGCAGCGCGAGTTCACGCAGCGCGGTCAGATTGCCGGGGCGGAAGTAGTTGCGCAGCGCCGCGTCGACCTTGTCGGCGGCGTAGACATTGCCGTGCGAGAGCCTGCGCCGCAACGCCTCCGGCGTGAGGTCGACCAGCTCCACCTGGTCGGCCGCACGGACGACGGCATCGGGCACGGTCTCGCGCTGCTCGATGCCGGTGATCTGCTGGACCACGTCGTTGAGGCTCTCGAGGTGCTGCACGTTGACCGTCGAGATGACGTCGATGCCCGCGTCGAGCAACTGCTCCACGTCCTGCCAGCGCTTCTCGTGCACGCTGCCCGGCGCGTTGGTGTGCGCCAGCTCGTCGACGAGCACCACCGCCGGCTTGCGAGCCAGCACGGCGTCGACGTCGAGTTCGGGCAGCTCGGTCCCCCGGTACTCGATCAGTTTCGTCGGAATCCGCTCGATGCCGTCGAGCAGTTCGGCGGTCTTCTTCCGGCCGTGCGTCTCCACGAGGGCCGCGACCACATCGCGGCCGCGTTCCAGCCGCCGATGCGCTTCGCCGAGCATGGCGTAGGTCTTGCCGACGCCCGGCGCCGCACCGAGGTAGATGCGCAGCTGTCCGCGTTTCACCTGTCCATCATCGCGTGCCGGCGCTCCGGAGCCTGCGGGCGCACCGGCAACACACCGACGGTCACCATCGGCGCGTGTGAAGTATTGAGCCTGCCGAGCACCCGGATCAGCAGCAGCGATGCGACGAATCCGAAGATCACCGCAAGAGTCACCACAGACACCGCGATCTCACTTTCCATGAGCAAGGGACCGGCGGCGCCCGCCGGTGCACACCTTTGTATCCGCGCGAATATCGCCTGATCTCGATCTTTACGGAGTGTTGACGGCTATCCGGCCCGCCTTGACGGCATCCTCACACCCGCCACCGGGCATCGCGTCAACATTCCGCAAAGGCCGTGCCGCCCGGCGCTAAGGAGTCGTAAGGAATCCACGCCGAGGCCTGATCCGGCGTTTCACTCACCTAGGCGCTTCACCTCGGAGCGCAAGGAGGTTGGAAATGTCTGTCGTGGTGTTCACGGTGCTCACCGTGGCGATCTTCGCGCTGCTGGGCGTGATCCAGCGGGGAGTGGAGAAGCTGTGATCGCGAACCTTGTCGGTCTGGTTCTGGCCGTCCTCGTCGCCGTGTACATGGTCGCGGCGCTGCTCTTCCCCGAGAGGTTCTAGGTGAACACGACTACGGCGGGGATCGTCTTCGTGGCGGCCCTGGTCATCACGCTGGCCCTGGTGCATGTGCCGCTCGGCGACTACATGTACCGGGTCTACAGCAGTGACAAGCACTCCCGGGCCGAGCGGCTGATCTACCGCGCCATCGGCGCGAAACCCGAGGTCGAACAAACCTGGCCGGTCTACGCCCGCAGTGTGCTGGCGTTCTCGGCGGTCGGCATCCTGTTCCTCTTCTTTTCCCAGCTGGTGCAGGGCGCGCTGCCGCTGCACCTGAACGACCCCGGCACCGAGATGACCCCGGCGCTGGCATGGAACACCGCGGTCAGCTTCGTCACCAACACGAACTGGCAGAACTACTCCGGTGAGTCGACCCAGGGTCATCTGGTGCAGATGGCCGGTCTGGCGGTGCAGAACTTCGTCTCCGCGGCCGTCGGCATGGCGGTGGCGGTGGCGCTGGTGCGCGGCTTCGCCCGCCGCCACACCGGTGAGCTCGGCAACTTCTGGGTCGACCTGGTGCGCGGCACCCTGCGCATCCTGCTGCCGATCGCGTTCGTCTTCGCGATCATCCTGGTCGCGGGCGGTGTCATCCAGAACTTCCACCTGCACGATCAGGTCGCCCAGACCATCGGCGGCGCGGAGCAGACTCTGACCGGCGGACCCGTTGCCAGCCAGGAGGTCATCAAGGAACTCGGCACCAACGGCGGCGGCTTCTACAACGCCAACTCCGCGCATCCGTTCGAGAACGCGAGCACCTGGACGAACTTCCTGGAGATCTTCCTGCTGATGGTGATCGCCTTCTCGCTGCCGCGCACGTTCGGCCGGATGGTAGGCAGCACCAAGCAGGGGTACGCGATCGTGGCGGTGATGGGCACGATCGCACTGACCAGCATCGCGCTGACCAACCTGTTCCAGCTGCAGCACCACGGCACCGTGCCGACCGCGATCGGCGCGTCCATGGAGGGCGTGGAAACCCGCTTCGGCGTCGCCGATTCGGCGACCTTCGCCGGCGCGACCACGCTCACCTCGACCGGTGCGGTGAACTCGTTCCACGATTCCTACACCAGTCTCGGCGGCCTGATGACGATGTTCAACATGCAGCTGGGCGAGGTGGCGCCCGGCGGTGTCGGCTCCGGCCTGTACGGCATGCTGATCCTCGCCGTCATCACGGTCTTCGTGGCGGGCCTGATGGTCGGCCGCACCCCGGAGTACCTCGGCAAGAAGATCACGCCGCGCGAAATCAAGCTGGCCGCTTCCTATTTCCTGGTGAGCCCGCTGATCGTGCTGATCGGCACCGCGATCGCGATGGCGCTGCCCGGCCAGCGGGCGAGCATGCTCAACAGCGGCCCGCACGGACTCTCGGAAGTGCTGTACGCCTTCACCTCCGCGGCCAACAACAACGGTTCCGCCTTCGCCGGACTCACCGGCAACACCGAGTGGTTCAATACCGCGCTCGGCCTGGCGATGGTGTTCGGCCGGTTCCTGCCGATCATCTTCGTCCTGGCCCTGGCCGGTTCACTGGCCCAGCAGGGCACCACTCCCGCCTCGATCGGCACGCTGCCGACGCACCGGCCGCAGTTCGTCGGCATGGTCGTCGGCGTGACGGTGATCCTGGTCGCGCTCACCTTCCTGCCCGCCCTCGCGCTCGGGCCGCTCGCCGAAGGAATCCACTGAGATGACAAGTCCCACCCTCGAAACACCGGCCGCGCCGCGGCCCGAGCACCGCACCAAGGGCGTTCAGAAGGGCGTCCTCGATCCGAAGCTGCTGCTCACTTCGCTGCCCGGCGCCCTGCGCAAACTCGATCCGCGCACGCTGTGGAAGAACCCCGTGATGCTGATCGTGGAGATCGGCGCGGTGTGGTCGACCATCCTCGCGATCGCCGATCCGAGCTTCTTCGCCTGGGCGATCGTGGTGTGGCTGTGGCTGACCGTGGTGTTCGCCAACCTGGCCGAGGCCGTCGCCGAAGGGCGTGGCAAAGCCCAGGCCGACACCCTGCGAAAGGCCAAGACCGACACCGTCGCTCGCCGCTTGGCCGACTGGACTCCCGGCGGCCGCATCATCGAGGAAAGGGTCGCCGCGACCGAACTGCGCCGCGGTGACCACGTCGTCGTCGAGGCAGGCCAGGTCATCCCCGGTGACGGCGATGTCGTCGAAGGCATCGCCTCGGTGGACGAATCGGCCATCACCGGCGAATCCGCCCCGGTCATCCGCGAATCCGGCGGCGACCGGTCGGCCGTCACCGGCGGCACCACCGTGCTCTCGGACCGGATCGTCGTCAAGATCACCCAGGAGCCCGGCGCCAGCTTCATCGACAAGATGATCGCGCTCGTCGAGGGCGCCAGCCGCCAGAAGACACCGAACGAGATCGCGCTCAACATCCTGCTGGCCGCGCTCACGATCATCTTCGTCTTCGCGGTCACCACGCTGCAGCCCCTCGCGATCTTCGCCAAGTCGAACAACCCCGGCGTGCCGGACACTTCGGCGCTGGACGCGCACGGCATCACCGGCATCGTGATGGTCTCGCTGCTGGTCTGCCTCATCCCGACCACCATCGGCGCGCTGCTCTCGGCCATCGGCATCGCAGGCATGGACCGCCTCGTGCAGCGCAATGTGCTGGCCATGTCGGGTCGCGCGGTGGAAGCCGCCGGTGATGTGAACACGCTGCTGCTCGACAAGACCGGCACCATCACCCTCGGCAACCGGCAGGCGGCCGAATTCGTCCCGATGCCAGGCATTCTCGACGACGAGCTCGCCGATGCCGCGCAGCTGTCGAGCCTGGCCGACGAGACGCCGGAGGGGCGGTCGATCGTCGTGTTCGCCAAGCAGACGTTCAACAAGCGGGAACGTTCCGCGGGCGAGCTGCCCGGTGCCACCTGGGTGGAGTTCACCGCGCAGACCCGCATGTCGGGTGTCACCCTCGCCGACGGGCACCAGCTGCGCAAGGGGGCAGCGGGTGCGGTGATCGACTGGGTTCGGGCCCAGGGCGGTTCGGTCCCCGGCGATGCCACGGCGATCGTCGACGGCATCTCGGCCTCGGGCGGCACGCCGCTGATGGTCGGCGAGGTCAAGGACGGCACCCCGCGGCTGCTCGGCGTCATCCATCTCAAGGACGTCGTCAAACAGGGCATGCGGGAACGCTTCGACGAGATGCGCCGCATGGGCATCCGCACGGTGATGATCACCGGCGACAACCCGTTGACCGCCAAGGCGATCGCCGACGAAGCGGGCGTGGACGACTTCCTCGCCGAGGCGACGCCGGAGGACAAGCTCGCCCTGATCAAGTCCGAACAGGACGGCGGCCGCCTGGTCGCCATGACCGGTGACGGCACCAACGACGCCCCCGCCCTGGCCCAGGCCGACGTGGGCGTGGCGATGAACACCGGCACCTCGGCCGCCAAAGAGGCGGGCAATATGGTCGATCTGGATTCGGACCCGACCAAGCTGATCGAGATCGTCGAGATCGGCAAGCAACTGCTGATCACCCGTGGCGCGCTCACCACGTTCTCCATCGCCAACGACATCGCCAAGTACTTCGCGATCATTCCCGCGTTGTTCGTCGCGCTGTTCCCCGGCCTGGACGCGCTCAACATCATGCGCCTGGCCAGCCCGCAGTCGGCGATCCTGTCGGCGGTCATCTTCAACGCGATCATCATCGTGGCGCTCATCCCGCTGGCGCTGCGCGGTGTCAACTACCGGCCGAGCAATGCCTCGAAGCTGTTGAGCCGCAACCTGACGATCTACGGCCTGGGCGGCATCATCGCGCCGTTCCTCGGCATCAAGATCATCGACCTGCTCGTCCAACTCCTCCCCGGGATGTCCTGAAATGCGTATGTCAACCTGGATCCGCCAGCACCTGGCCGCCCTGCGCGCCCTGCTCGTGCTGACGGTGATCACCGGAATCGTGTACCCCGTCGCGGTTTTCGCGGTCGCGCAACTGCCCGGACTGAACGACAAGGCCGACGGCTCGCTCCTCGAGCGCGACGGAAAGCTGGTGGGCTCCAGCCTGATCGGGCAGTCGTTCACCGACGCCGACGGCGAGGCCATGGTGCAGTACTTCCAGAGCCGCCCGTCGGCCGCGGGCGACGGCTACGACCCACTGTCCACCGCGGCGAGCAACCTGGGCCCGGAGGACATCGTCGACAGCGCCGCCCGTACCGGCCTGCTCACCACCGTGTGCACCCGCTCCAAGGAGGTCGGCGACCGTGAGGGGGTCGACGGCGCCCGCCAGTTCTGCACGAAAGACGGTGTGGGCGCGGTTCTCTCGGTGATCGGGCCACGCGATGCCGACGGCGACGTGTCCCGGCCGGTGCAGGTGGTCAGCGTCAACGAGCTCTGTCCGGCGCAGCCGTTCCTCGCCACGTTCCGCGGCGTCGCCGTGGAGTGCGCGCAGGAGGGCCAGGACTACTCGACCGGCCGGATCATCCCGATCCTCGGTGACGCCCCCGCCGACGCCGCGGTGCCGGCCGACGCGGTCACGGCCAGCGGCAGCGGCCTCGACCCGCACATCTCCCCCGAGTACGCGGCCATCCAGGTCGAGCGGGTGGCGAAGGCGCGCGGCATCACCGCGGACCAGGTTCGCGCGGTGCTGGACGCGCACACCGACGGGCGCACGCTCGGTTTCCTCGGTGAGCCGCGGGTGAACGTTCTCGAGCTCAATCTCGCACTGGACGAACGCTTCCCGTTCCAGGGCTGAGTTCTGCGATCGGGGCCGGATCCCACGGATCCGGCCCTGACTCGCTACTCGTCCTCGTCGGTGATCAGCGCCCAGCCCTCGGGCAGACCCGTCACGGTGACCGCGGACCCGCAGACCTCGATATCGACGGTGACCTCGCCGAGCCGGAACTCCGACATCCGCACGCACCCCCAGGACGGCGGCACCTGCGGCCGCAGGGTCAGGGTCCGGGCGGGCACGTCGGGGTCGAGCCCGAGGAACGAGCGCACCAGCAGCAGCGGCGCCGCGCTCGCCCACGCCTGCGGCGAACACGAGGTGGGATAGGGCACCGGCGCCGCGAAGCGGGTCCGCGGGAAACCGCAGAACAACTCGGGCAGCCTGCCGTCGAACGCGGCAGCGGCGTCGAGCAGACCGGCCGAGAGCTTGGTCGCCAGTTCCACCGCGCCCGGCACGTGCTGGTACCGCATGAGCCCGGCGACCGCGATCGCCGTGTCGTGCGGCCACACCGACCCGCTGTGATAGCTCATCGGGTTGTAGGCGCCCATGTTCGACGCCAGGGTACGCAGGCCGAAGCCGGAATCCATCTCCGCCTTGGCCAGGTTCTCGATCAGGAGCTCGGCGTGCTCGTCGGTGGCGATGCCCGACCAGAGACAGTGCGCGGCATTGCTGGTCAACGCGTCGACCTGCCGCTTGCTGCCGTCCAATGCCACGGCGTACCAGCCGCACTGGGGTAGCCAGAACTGCTCCGCGAACTTGGTCCGCAGATCGGCCGCGCGTTCGCGCATTCGACCGGCCAGCGCGGGATCGTCGAACGCGTCGGCCAGCTCGGCCCTGGCCAGGTACGCCGCGTACACATACCCCTGCACCTCGCACAGCGCGATCGGTGCCTGCGCGATATGTCCTGCGGCGTCGTTGATCCCGTCGAAGCTGTCCTTCCAGCCCTGGTTGATCAGACCGCGATCGGTGGCGCGCACGTATTCGACGAAACCGTCGTCGTCGCGGTCACCGAAGTCGGTGATCCAGCCGATCGCCGCGTCCGCCGCGGGCAGCAAGGTCGCGATGGAGGCCGGTTCGGCGCCCCAGCGCAGGCATTCGGCGAGCAGCATCACGAACAGCGGTGTGGCGTCGACGGTTCCGTAGTAGATCTGGCCGCCCAGTACCTGCCCGACCGCGGGACCGCGCCGCATCTCGTGCATGATCCGGCCCGGTTCCTCCTCCACCAGCGGATCGACCGTCTGGCCCTGCAATTCGGCCAGCTGCTGCAGCGTGCCGAGGGCGAGATCGGTTTCCAGCGGCAGCGACATCCATGCCGTGAGCAGGGAGTCCCGGCCGAACAGTGTCATGAACCAGGGTGCGCCCGCCGCGACGAACGGCCTGCCGGTGCCCGAGTCGGGCTGGATCTGCAAGGCGCCCAGATCACTTTCGCTGCGGCGCAGTATCTGGTTGAGCAGTCCGGAATCGGCGGCGATGTCGGTGGCGGTGGCCCGCCACGCCTGGATCTTGCGCACCGGCTCGCTGGCCCGGTACCGCTCGCCCGGGGTGCCCTGGGTCTGCGGGCGCTGCGCGGCGCCCGCGGGCTGGGCGGTGATCTCGGTCTGCCAGCGTCCGCCTGCGGGGACGACGACGCGCCAGATCATGGTGCCGTTCAGCACCATCGGCTCGACGGTCGAGGTGAGCGCGAGCCCGCGCGAGAGGTCGGCCCGGTCGTGCAGCAGCAGCTCGCCGTCGGCGGTCGTCATCTCCGCCCGGTGGCCGTTCATCCGGCCTTCCTTCACCGAGAACAGGTCGACGAAATCGGCGTCGACGTGCAGTTCGATCACCACCGCGGTGGCCTCGCGGCTCATGTTCTCCAGCGTGATGAGCTCGTGCATGCCCTCGGCGACGAGCCGGTCGCGCACGACGAGCAGGGTGCTGTCGGCCCTGCCCTGCTGCGGCGGCCTTCGCTGCACGAACCGTGCCGCGAAGGCCTCCGGGCTCAGCACAGACAGCGGTTCGGGCCGTCTGCCGTCGATCATCAGCTCCCAGCGCGAAATCACCCTGGCGTCACGGAAGAACAGGCCCTGCGGCTTGCCCGGCTCGATGTCGCCGAGCCGGTCGGACAGGCAGAAGGTGCCGCCTTCGACGAGGGTGACGTTGCCGCCGTTGCCGCCGAGCCCCGCGGGTTCCCCCGCGTTGAGCGGGCTCGGCGGCGACGCGCTGTTCAGGCTCATACGCGCCCGCTGACCGCCGCCCCGAACGGCATCGGCATCGCGTCGAACGCGCTGCCGTACCCGATCGCGGTGCGGGCCAACAATTGCCGGTACACCTGCTCGTAGCCACCGCCGAGGGTGTCGGCGCCGAAATTCGCCTCGACGTGCGCCCGGCAGTCCGCCGGATCGAACGTCGCGACTTCCGCGATGGCGCCGGGCAACTCGTCCGGCTCCTCACAGATGCGTCCGGTGACGCCGTCGACCAGCACCTCGGCCACCGCGCCGCCGCGCAACGCGACCACCGGCGTTCCGCAGACCATTGCCTCGATCATCACCATGCCGAACGGCTCCTCCCAGCAAATGGGGAACAGCAGACACCGTGCTCCGGACAACAGTTTACGCTTGGCCGTCGCGTCGGCGAGACCGAATACATGATCGTCGTCGGTCAGCCGCGGGCGCACGTACTCCTCGAAGTAGGCCTTCTCATGCGGCTCGGAACACTTGCCCGCCAGGATGAGCGGGATTCCGGCCGCGTGGGCGGCGTCGAGCGCCAGGTGCGGGCCCTTGTCCATGTGGAAGCGGCCGAGGAACAGCGCGTAGTCCTGCTTCTCGGTCTGGAACGGCCACAGATCCGGCCGCAGTGCGTTGTGCACGCGTCCTACCCACGGCAGATCGGGCGCGAGTTCGCGCTGCCTGTCACTGATCGCGACGAGCGAGCATTCCTCGCCCAGTTCGCGGTAGTAGTCGTAGCACTCGTCCTGCACGGGACCGTGCACGGTGACCAAGGTCGGCAGGCCGAGATTGGCGTAGGCGGGCGCGTTCAGCGGGCCCGCGAAGGTGTGATCGTGGACCAGGTCGATACCTTCGGTCTCGGCCAGGCGCTCGATCGCGCGGCGCACCCGCAGGGCGTGCACCACCTCGGGGAACGGATCACCGAGTCGTTCCGGGACGATCCGGTCCCACAGCGGGACGAAATTCGCCTTGGTACCCGGCTCGCCCGCACCGAACAGGGTGACGTGATGGCCGCGCTCACAGAGTGAATCGACCAGATCGGCTACGACGGCCTCGACGCCGCCGTACGCCTTGGGAGGCACATCGAAATACGGTGGAACCACCATCGCGATCCGCAGTGGGCCGCCGTTGTGCTCGATCGCGTAGAGATCGGACGTGGAGAACCCGGTCGGCGACATTGCCGACGTATCTGCACTCATGACCTTCCTTCCAGGGACACAACCTCGCAACACTTGCGCGAACAAGAGATGGCCGCCTCGGCGGGGGTGGAGACGAGAGCTTCACCGCCGTCCATGGGGCATGGTTGGCCTGGTCAGACGTGGAGCGCACCACGTGGGTGCCCGCCTGAACAGAGGGGCCGTAGAGGAACGTACCCCGCTACCGGCGAGTAAACCAGTGGTTTGCTGGGTTTTCGCATCGGCGATTCCGTGCCGCGACAGGAGATTACGCCGTCAGCGGCGGTCTACGGCGTACAGAATTTCGGTTCGACCGGATCGACACATGGGATGTTGCCGAACTCGGTCATGGTAAGCCTGGCCTTACCTCGGGTCAGATAGTCCAGGAACTGGGCCACCAGCGAATCACCGGCGACCGGTCCATGAGTGTAGGCGTACTCGACACCGGTGAAGCGGTAGGCACCGGAACGGATCGTGTCGGGCGTGGGGCCCACCCCGTCGATCGTGACGGCCGCGACCTCACCGCCGACCGCCGAGGTTTCCAGATAACCCACCGCACCAGGGATTTTGGCAACGAACGTAGCCACTTCCTCGGTGACGTCGACCTCGCACTGCTCGCCACCCGCGGCCATTCCGACGCAACTGGTGTAGCGGAACACCTTGCGGTTGTCCTCGAGCAGTCTCGACTCCAGCGCGCGGCGCGTCCCCGAGCCCGCGGTCCGGTCGATCAGGACCACCGGCAGGTCGGGCCCGCCGATCTGGTTCCAGTTCCTGATGCTTCCACGGTAGAGGTCCCTGACCTGCTGAGTCGTGAGGTCTTTCAGCCCGACACCCGGGTGCACGACCATGGAGAACGACGCGCGGGCCAGCGCCTGCTCGGTGAGCGCCTCGAACGAGGTGCCCTTGGACCCGTCACCGATGGCGAGCATGCTCTGCGTCGGCCCCGCTTTGGCCAACGTGCGCAGCCCCGGCTCGGTGCCGGCGAAGTCGAACCGGAATCGCGCTCCGGTGCAGGTCTTCTCGTAGTTCTGCGCCGCCTTGCGGATCATCGGCGCCATCGCGGTGGAGCCGACCACGGTGAGATCGCCGGCAGCACAGTCGCGCGGCGCCGGATCGCCACGCAGGACGGTGGCCAGCAATTGCACCATCACCACCAGGGCGAGGAACACACTCAGACCGAGCAGTGCGGGCTCCCGCCGGGAACGGCTGGTGGTCTTGACGAATCGGCCGCCTTTGAGGCTGCCCGCCTTGCTCACCACCTGCTCCGCGTTGACGTCTTGCGGATCGGGCGCCGGACCTGCCAGCACAGCCAGTACCTTGTAGTGCTCACCGCGTTCGAGCCGTTCGCTCGGCAGCACGATCCGCGCGGCATTGTCCGCGCCTACGCTGGGAGCCAGCTCCCGCAGAGCATCGCTGAGTGCGGTCACCGGTTGGTCCGTGCGGTTCACCCGCTCGGTGACCTCGAGCGCCCGGATCGTGTGATGCGGGAAGAGCAGTCGCGGACTATCGCCGGCGGCGTAGTCATCATCCTCGATCACCGTGGAGCCGTAGTTCTCGATGCGGATCAGCACCACCGACACCGGCTCCGCCGCCGAGCCGCCCCCCTGTGCCGCTGCACCATTGGCGTCGGTGAGCTGGATCCGGCTGGCCGGAGTGTTCATCTGCACGCGGTAGCCGAGGCGCTTGCGGCCGACGAAAACGAACTCACGGAGGAAAGTGGCCGTCGCCACGAGCAGACCGAGCGTCGACAGCACGATCTCGACCGGGAACTCGCCCATCGGCTCCCCTCCCCCCACACCGGATGCCTGTATCCGACTGTCTATCAGGTCGATTCGTGTCCGCAGCGCTCGACGCCAGGTGTTCGGCGACTCTTCACCCGATGGTCGCCGCGCACCACGTCAGCAGCTCGTCGACCGGCCAGGTGTTGATCACCCGGTCGGCGGTGACGCCATGGGCAAGCGCCCGCTCGCAACCGTAACCCTGCCAGGCCAATTGGCCGGGAGCGTGGGCGTCGGTGTCGATGCTGAAGTGGCAGCCCATCTCGACGGCCAGGTCGATGAGGCGGCCGGGTGGGTCCCGGCGTTCGGGGCGGCAGTTGATCTCCACGGCGGTGCCGTACCTGCGGCAGGCCTCGAAGACGAGTTCGGCGTCGAAACTGGATTCGGGGCGGGTGCCGCGGCCACCCGTGACGAGGCGGCCGGTGCAGTGACCGAGGACATCGACGTTCGGATTCGCGACGGCGTAGACCATGCGTTTGGTCATGGTGGCGCTGTCGGCACGCAGATGCGAATGCACGCTGGCGACAACGACATCCAGGCGTTCGAGCAGATCGGCGCGCTGGTCGAGGGTGCCGTCGTCGAGGATGTCGACCTCGATGCCGGTGAGGACGCGGAAGGGCGCCAGCTGGTCGTTGAGCTCGGCGATCACGTCGAGCTGGCGCAGCAGGCGTTCGGCGGACAACCCGTTGGCGACTGTCAGACGCGGCGAATGATCGGTCAGCGCACAGTATTCGTGGCCGAGCGCGGCGGCGACGCCCATCATCTCGGCGATCGGGCTGCCGCCGTCGGACCAGTCCGAGTGCGTGTGCAGATCACCGCGCAGCAGGGTGCGCAGCGGGTCACCGGCCGGTCCGACAGGTTGCGCGGCGCTGCGCAATTCGGCCAGATAATCGGGAACCTCACCGGCATAGGCCTGTTCGATGACGGCGGCGGTCTTGGGTCCGATGCCGGCAAGCTCACGCCAGCTGTGCTCGCTCGCCCTGGTCGCCCGCTCGGCGTCGGACAGGGCGGCGACGACGTCGGCGGCGCGGCGGTAAGCCTTCACCCGGTGGGTCTCCGCGCGAGAGCGTTCGAGCCAGAACCCGATCTCGCGCAGGGCCGCCACCGGGCCAGGACTCGCCGCCGACGTCATGGGCGCTACTTGATCCGGCCGTACTTCAGGAACGCGACGCCGTCGGCGTACACGCGGCTGGTGATCACCCGGAACCGTTCCGGCGCGGGCAGTTTCGTGCCGCCGCCGAACAGCGGGCGACCGGTGCCGAGCACCACCGGATGCAGTTTGAGGAACACCTGGTCGATCTCGGGCAGCAGCGCCTGCGCCAGCTCACCGCCGCCACACAGCCAGATGCCGAGTCCCGCTTCGCGTTTCAGCTCCCGGACGGCGGCGACCGGATCGGCCGTGATCAGCTCGACCCCGGGCGCTGGCGACTCGGGCAGCGTCGTGGACACCACGAACTGCCGCAGGTGCTCGTACGGGCTTGCGGTGCCGGTGCGCACCCCGAAGTCATGGGTCTTGCGGCCCATGATCACGGTGTCGAAGTACACGTTGCCCGCCGCGATGCCGCGCGACTCGCGCACCTTGGTCGGCAGGGTCTCGGGGTACTGCGAGGTGATCGATGGCCCGTGGTCGCCGCCCACCGGGAAGAAGTCCAGTGTCCCGTCCTCGGCGGCGATGAACCCGTCGATCGTCGATGCCACGAAATAGGTCAGCTTGCGCATAACGTCCTCCTGCACGGACCCGGTCCGAAACGACCTGTCAGGAGAAACCGTAGCGCGCCCGGATCAGCGGCGGCGAGGCTTCCGCTGACACTTCGGGCAGGAAAACGACGAACGATTCATGAATTGCTCGCGGATCAGCAGCGTGCCACAGCGATCGCACGGCTCGTCCACCCGCCCGTAGGCGGCCAGCGACCGGGAGAAATAGCCCGACTCGCCGTTCACGTTCACATACAGCGCGTCGAAGGAGGTGCCGCCGACGGCCAGCGCCTCGTTCATGACCGCGGTGACACTGTCGAGCAGGATGCGCACCACCGGCCGGGTGAGGTCGGCGGCGATCCGGGTGCCGTGCAGCCCGGCCCGCCACAGCGCCTCGTCGGCGTAGATGTTGCCGATACCCGACACGACGGTCTGGTCGAGCAGCACCCGCTTGATCTCGGTGTTCTTGGCGCGGATCTTCGCGACGACGGCTTCGCGGTCGAAGCGCGGATCCAGCGGATCACGGGCGATGTGGGCGACCGTGTCCGGGACGACGGTGCCGTCGACCTCGACGAGGTCGGCCAGCGCCCAGCCGCCGAAGGTGCGCTGATCGACGAACCGCAGCTCGCTGCCGTCACCGAGGGCGGCGCGAATGTGCGCGTGCTTCTCGACGGGAGCGCCCGCGGGCTGCACCAGCATCTGACCGCTCATCCCCAGATGGACGACCAGCGCGGTATCGGGTTCGTCGAAGGTGAGCCACAGGTACTTGCCGCGACGCTGCGCGCTCTCGATCTTCAGCCCGGTGAGACGGGCCGCCAAATCGACACCACCCGCGATGTGCCTGCGCACAGCTCGCGGGTGGGTGACGGTGACGGAATCGATGACACGACCGACCGCGTGCTCGGCCAGACCGCGCCGTACCACCTCGACTTCGGGCAGTTCGGGCACAGATCAGATCTCGTCGGCGACGGATTCGTCGGTGAGTGCCTTGTAGGCGGTGCCTGCGGCCTTCTGCTCGGCTTCCTTCTTGGAGCGGCCGACACCCTGACCGTACGGACGACCGGCGATCACCGTGGTGGCGGTGAACTCCTTGTTGTGGTCAGGGCCGGTGGAGGTGATCTCGTAGCTGGGCACACCGAGTCCGCGTTCGGCGGTGAGCTCCTGCAGGCTGGTCTTCCAGTCGAGGCCGGCACCCATGCGTGGGCCGCGCTCGAGCAGTTCGGCGAACAGGCGAAGCACGACGCCACGGGCCACTTCGATGCCGTGCTCGAGATGCACGGCGCCGAGCAGGGACTCCATGCCGTCGGCGAGGATGCTCGGCTTGTCGCGGCCGCCGGTGAGCTCTTCGCCCTTGCCGAGCAGCAGGTACTGACCGAGTCCGCCGTCGCCGAGACCACGCGCCACCTCGGCGAGCGCGTGCATGTTCACCACACTGGCGCGCAGCTTCGCGAGCTCACCCTCGGACTTCTCGGGGTGCTCGGTGTAGAGGCGCTCGGTGATGCTGAGGCCGAGCACCGAGTCGCCGAGGAACTCGAGGCGCTCGTTGGTCGGCAGGCCGCCGTTCTCGTACGCGTACGACCGGTGCGTCAGCGCGAGGCGCAGCAGCTCCGGTCGTACGTCGACACCGAGGGCGGTGAGCAGGCTGGCGTGATCGGCCGAGCCCGCTGTGTCTTTGCTGGCTGTCACGAATCAGACAGCAGAGGTGACCTGGCGGCCCTTGTAGGTGCCGCAGGACGGGCACGCGATGTGCGGGAGGGTCTTCTCACCGCAGGCACGGTTCGGGCAGGTGACCAGGGTCGGCGCGGTGGCCTTCCACTGGCTGCGCCGCGACCGGGTGTTGGAACGGGACATCCGGCGCTTGGGAACAGCCACGGCTACTTCTCCTCTGTGTTTTCGCTGGCCACGTCGGCATCGTTTGCCACGGGAGCGGATCGGTCTGGGGTGGTGGAACCCTCAGCGGGGTCGCCGGTGCCGGGCGCCTCTGCGGCGAAACCCGCCAACTTGGCCCAGCGAGGGTCCAGTATCTCATGCCCATGATCAGGACCCGCAATCGCCATCCGCACACCGCACTCGGGGCACAGGCCCGCGCAGTCCGGGGTGCACAGCGGCTGCAGCGGAAGCTCCAGGCCGATGGCGTCGAGGATCACCGGCTCGAGATCGATGAGGTCGTCTTCCATGCGGTAGACCTCGTCGTCCTCGGTCGTCTGCTCGGTGGTGCTGTCCGGATACGCGAACAGCTCCGTCAGACGAATCTCCACCTGGTCGTCGAACGGTTCGAGGCAGCGCGAGCACTCCCCGACCGTCGGCCCGGACGCCGTGCCGGTGACCAGCACACCTTCCGAGACCGCCTGCAGCTGCAGATCGAGTTCCACCACGGCGTCGGCCGGGATGGCGATCAGGTCGAGACCCAGCCGCTCATGGTCGGTGACGGTGCGACGCAGCTCCCGCATGGTTCCCGGCCGACGGCCGAGACTGCGGACATCCAGCACGAAGCCCGCGTCGGACACAGGACCACTGGTCTTGTGCGGACGCGACGGCGAACCGGAAGCGGCGGGCATCACTGACTCACTTACTTCTGAGGGGATTTGGGCAACCACTCAACAGTACGGCAGGACCCCGTCGGAACTCAAAACGCGGACGCGCTCAGCGCCGGTGGTCGGCGGCGTATTCGGGATATTCGGGCGCCGGACCGCCGCGCATGTGCTGGCGGCCGCGGGTGATCGTGCGGCGGGCGGTGGCCAGCGTCTCCCCCAGCGCGGCGAGCTTGCCGTCGAAATCGGCCATCTGCTCGTCGACGTAGTCGTCGCATTCGGCGCGGACCCGGTCGGACTCGGCCTGGGCGCCGTCGATCAGGCGCGCCGACTCGGCGTGCGCGGCCCGCACGACCTCGGTCTGGGCGACCAGCCTGGCCTGTTCGGCCTTGCCGTCGGCGACCGAGCGCTCGTAGGAGTCCTTGCCCGCCTGGATCGCCCGGTCGGCGTCGATCTGGGCGCGGCCGGTGAGCTCGTCGTATTCGGCGTTGCCGTCGGCGATCACCTGATCGGCCTCGGCCTGCGCGGTCGCGACCAGGCGGTCGGCGTGCGTTGTCGCCTCGGCGACCATCCGGTCGGCGTGCGCCTTGGCGTCGGCGAGGATGCGGTCGGCCTCGGCGCGTGCCTTCTCGATGGTGGTGCTCGCCTGTTCGTTGGCGGAGGTCACCGTGGCCTCGGCACCGGTGCGGGCGTCGCCGACGATCTTGTCGCGATGGTCGAGGACGTCCTGGGCGTCGTCGAGCTCACCGGGCAGGGCGTCGCGGACGTCGTCGAGCAGTTCGAGGACATCGCCGCGGGGCACGATGCAACTGCGGGTCGGCGGGATGCCGCGCGCCTCTTCGACGATGGCGACCAGCTCGTCGAGTGCTTCGAATACGCGATACATGCTCACTACCCTCCTGCCGACTACCGGCGCAACCACTACCGCCGTGGCCCAGTCTGCCTGCCTGCGGCGCGTGTTCCGAATGTCGTCGCGGTGTGTCGCGACAGTGTCCTAGATCGCACAGATATCAAGTGGAGTGAACCCCTCCACTTCCGCTACCATCGGGAGGCACGACAACGCCCTCCGCCGGGAAGCACTGCACGTTTTCACCTGTTGTACTCCTCGACGCTCGTTCATTGCGATCGGAGTCGATCATGACCGTTCTGGAAACACCGCGAAGCGCGGTGTCGCATGTCGCGGGCATGTTCACTCCCTGGATCGGTCCGTACCCCGTGTCCGTGCCCGTGGCGAGCGAGCCGGCGCCCACGCTGCGTCCGCAGGTCGACCGGGCGCTGGTCTACCTGCGCGGTGACCGCGCGCTTCCCCAGCTCATCCGCTTCGCCCTGGTCGGCGGATTCAGCAATGTCGCCTACGTGCTGCTGTTCTTCGCCATGCACGGCGTCGGACCGCTGATCGCCAATGTGGCCGGCTCGGTCGTCAGCACGGTCATCGCCAACGAACTGCATCGCCAGCTCACCTTCCACGCCGCCGACCGCGTCACCTGGTTCACCGCGCAATGGGAGGGCGGCGGGCTCGCGCTGCTCGGTTTGGGCATCACGACGGCGGGCCTTGCCGCACTGGGCGTGTGGGCCCCCGGCCTGGGCGACAGCGTCCAGGCGCTGGCGGTCCTGGCCATCACCGCAGCGGTCGGCGGAATGCGTTTTCTCGCCCTGCGCGGCTGGGTCTTCTAAGCGCGGCGTTCGGCCAGGCGGTCGAGCAGGCGCTTGTGCACGGCGGGGGGCAGCATGTCGCTGACGTCGCCGCCGAGGGCCGCGACTTCCTTCACCAGTGAGCTGGACAGGAAGCTCAGCGACGGGTTGGTGGCGATGAAGAAGGTGTCGACGCCGGCCAGCTTGTGGTTCATCTGGGCCATCTGGAGTTCGTAGCCGAAGTCGCCCGCGTCGCGCAGGCCCTTGACGATCGCGGTGACGCCCTCCTGCTTGGCGAAGTCGACCGTCAGGCCCTGCCAGGACGCGACGCGCACGTTGGGCAGGTGGGCGACCGATTCGCGCAGCAGTTCCATGCGCTCCTCGACGGTGAACATGCCCTGTTTCTTGGGGTTCACATTGACGGTGATGATCACCTCGTCGAACTGCGCGGCCGCGCGGGTGAACACGTCGAGGTGACCGTTGGTGACCGGGTCGAAGGAGCCGGGGCACAGTGCTGCAGCCATGGGTCAGACGCTAGCACCGAATTCGGCGAGCTCGATTCTGGTCTCCCCGTATTTGCGCGGCTTCAGCGGCGCATAGCCTGTGGGCCAGGCGATTTCGGGTGAGCGAATGGATCGCTCGACGATCACCAGCGCGTCCGGTGCAAGCCAGCCGTTGGACGCCAGCGCGGTGAGGTCGGCGAGCACGTCCTCGGTGCTCACGTCGTACGGCGGGTCCGACAGGACCAGGTCGTAGGCGGCGGGCGCTGGGTGCGCCAGCACCGAGGCGACCGTGCCGAGGCGCAGTTCGGCACCGGGCAGGCCGAGCTCGGCGATATTGGCGCGCACGATCGCGGCCGCCTTGCGGTCGGCCTCGATCAGCAGAGCGTGCGCGGCGCCACGCGACAGCGCCTCGAGACCGAGCGCGCCCGACCCCGCGTACAGGTCGACGACCCGGGCACCGTCGAGGTCGAGGCGCGCGTCGATGGCGCTGAACAGGGCTTCACGCACCCGGTCCGAGGTGGGCCTGGTACCGGCGGGCGGCACCTTCAGCCGCCGCCCGCCTGCCGTGCCCGCGACGATGCGCGTCATTCCGACTCGCGCGCAGCCAGTTCCACCAGCAGATCGCCGCCCTCGACCTGCTGCACCTTCGCGGTCGCGATCCGGCCGACGATGCCGCCGCGCGGCGCGGTGATGGCCGCTTCCATCTTCATGGCCTCGATGGTGCCGACGGTGTCGCCCGCGTGGATCTCGTCGCCCTCGGACACCGCCAGAGTGACGACACCGGCGAACGGTGCGGCGATGTGGCCCGGGTTGTTCTTGTCCGCCTTCTCCGCGGCCGGAACCTCCGAGGCGATGGACCTGTCGCGCACCGCGATCGGGCGCAGCTGCCCGTTCATGATGCACATGACGGTGCGCATGCCCTTCTCGTCCGGCTCGGAGATCGCCTCGAGGCCGATGAGCAGGGTGACGCCCTTCTCCAGCTGCACGCGGTGTTCCTCGCCGCGGCGCAGACCGTAGAAGAACTGGTTCTCCGACAGACCGGTGGTGTCGCCGTATTTCTCTCGATGCGCCTGGAATTCGGAGGTCGGGCCGGGGAACAGCAGGCGGTTGAGGGTGTCGCGGCGTTCCTGCGAGGAACCGTCGAGGCCCTTCTGATCCGCCGGGGTCAGCGGGGTCTCCGGCTTGGGTTCGTTGCGTCCGGCCAAGGCCTTGCTGCGGAACGGCTCCGGCCAGCCACCGGCCGGGGTGCCGAGTTCACCGCGCAGGAAACCGATCACCGAATCCGGAATGTCGTAGCGGCCCGGATCGGCGGAGAAGTCCTCGATATCGACACCGGTACCGACCAGCGCCAACGCCAGATCACCGACCACCTTCGACGACGGGGTCACCTTGACCAGACGACCCAGCAGGCGGTCGGCGGCGGCGTACTTGGCTTCGACTTCCTCGAACCGGTCGCCCAGGCCCAACGCGATCGCCTGCTGGCGCAGGTTCGACAGCTGACCACCCGGGATCTCGTGGGTGTACACGCGACCGGTCGGCGCGGGCAGACCCGACTCGAACGGCGCGTACACCTTGCGCAGCGCCTCCCAGTACGGCTCGAGATCGCACACGTTCTGCAGGTTCAACCCGGTATCACGCTCGGTGTGCGCGGCCGCGGCCACGATCGCCGACAGAGCGGGCTGCGAGGTGGTGCCCGCCATCGCCGCGGACGCACCGTCGACCGCGTCCGCACCGGCCTGCCATGCCGCCAGGTAGGTGGCGAGCTGACCGCCGGGAGTGTCGTGGGTGTGCACGTGCACCGGCAGGTCGAAGTTGCTGCGCAGCGCGGTGACCAGCTTCGCCGCGGCGGGAGCGCGCAGCAGGCCCGCCATGTCCTTGATGGCGAGCACATGCGCGCCGGCGTCGACGATCTGCTCGGCCAGCTTCAGGTAGTAGTCGAGGGTGTAGAGCGTCTCGTTCGGATCCAGCAGGTCACCGGTGTAGGACAGCGCGACTTCGGCGATGGCCGTACCGGTTTCGCGCACGGCGTCGATCGCGGGGCGCATCTGGTCGACATTGTTGAGCGCGTCGAAGATACGGAAGATATCGATACCGGTCGTCGCGGCCTCGGACACGAACGAGCGGGTGACCTGCTCCGGGTACGGCGTGTAGCCGACGGTGTTGCGGCCGCGCAGCAGCATCTGCAGACAGATGTTGGGCACCGCTTCACGCAGGGCGGCCAGCCGCTCCCACGGGTCCTCGTGCAGGAACCGCAGCGCCACATCGTAAGTCGCGCCACCCCACGCCTCGATCGAGAGCAGTTCGGGGGTCAGGCGGGCGACATGCCCGGCCACACCGAGCAGACCGTTGGTCCGCACGCGGGTCGCCAGCAGCGACTGGTGCGCGTCACGGAAGGTGGTGTCGGTGACGCCGAGCGCCTTCTGCTCACGCAGCGCCCGCGCGAACCCCTCGGGCCCGAGGGTGAGCAGCCGCTGGCGCGACCCGTCCGGCGGCGCCACCGTCATATCGACAGCGGGCAGCTTGTCGTACGGGTACACCGTGGTCGGGCGGTCACCGTGCGGCTTGTTGACGGTGACATCGGCCAGGTAGCTCAGGATCTTGGTGCCACGGTCGGCCGAGCCACGCGAGGTCAGCAGTTCGGGACGCTCGTCGATGAACGAGGTGGTGACCCGGCCCGCCTGGAAGTCGGGATCGTCGAGCACCGACAGCAGGAACGGGATGTTGGTCGTGACGCCACGGATACGGAACTCGGCCAGCGCGCGACGGGCGCGGGCGGCCGCTGCGGGCAGGTCGCGACCACGGCAGGTCAGCTTGACCAGCATCGAGTCGAAGTAGGCGCCGATCTCCGCGCCCAGGTTCGCGCCGCCGTCGAGACGGATGCCCGCGCCGCCGGGGGTGCGGTAGGCGGTGATGCGGCCGGTGTCGGGACGGAAGCCGTTGGCCGGATCCTCGGTGGTGATACGGCACTGCAGCGCGGCGCCACGGATGGATACCTTGTCCTGGCTCAGGCCGAGGTCGGCGAGGGTCTCGCCGGAGGCGATCCGCAACTGCGACTGCACCAGGTCGACATCGGTGATCTCCTCGGTCACCGTGTGCTCGACCTGGATCCGCGGGTTCATCTCGATGAACACGTGCTTGCCACGCTCGTCGAGCAGGAACTCGACCGTGCCCGCGTTGCTGTATCCGATCTGGCGGGCGAAAGCCACGGCGTCGGCGCAAATCCGTTCCCGCAGTGCGGGATCCAGGTTCGGGGCGGGCGCGAGCTCGATCACCTTCTGATGACGGCGCTGCAGCGAGCAGTCCCGTTCGAACAGGTGCATCACATTGCCGTGCTGGTCGGCCAGAATCTGCACCTCGATGTGGCGCGGGTTCACCACCGCCTGCTCGAGGAACACCGTCGGATCACCGAACGCCGACTCGGCCTCACGCGAGGCCGCCTCGATCGACTCGCGCAACTGCTCCGGCGCGGCGACCCGGCGCATACCGCGACCACCACCACCGGCCACAGCCTTGACGAAGATCGGGTACTCGAACTCCTGCGACGCGGCCAGCAGCGCGTCGATGTCGGCGCTGGGCTCGCTCGACTTCAACACCGGCAGCCCGGCAGCCTTGGCCGCGGCGATGGCGGTGGCCTTGTTACCGGCCATCTCGAGCACCGAGGCCGAGGGACCGATGAAGGTGATGCCCGCACGCTCACAGGCCGCGGCGAGATCAGGGTTCTCCGACAGGAAGCCGTAACCGGGGTAGATGGCGTCGGCGCCCGCCGACTTGGCCGCGTCGATGATCGCCTCGATCGACAGGTACGCCCGGACCGGGTGCCCTTCCTCGCCGATCTGATACGACTCGGCCGCCTTCAGCCGGTGCACGGAGTTGCGGTCCTCGTGGGGGAACACCGCGACCGTTCCGATGCCGAGTTCGTATGCCGCGCGGAAGGCGCGAATGGCGATCTCACCACGATTGGCGACCAAGACTTTCGAGAACATTCGACCACGGTACCCGGCCGTGACCGCGCGACCGACACGCAAGGTGCCTTCGCAGCAATCTTCACATCGCACACCCGCCCACCTGCGAAGTTGCGTTCATCCGGCCGTCACATCTCACCGCGGCGACCGGTCGGCGGTGCGCCCGCAACGCGCAGGTCACGCCGGGTGCACCGGCAGGGCGGTAGCTGTCACCGCCGGCGAGGCCCTATGCTGAGTGATGCAGCTGGTTCGCCTGCGCGGTGGAAGAGTCGGAGCCCCGACCTCCCGCGCCGGCGTCGAAACCCGGGCACGCGTCGCCGCGCGCCGGGTGAAGAGGGAACCCGGTGAGAATCCGGGACTGTCCCGCAGCGGTATGCAGGAACGACCGCCGTCAACAGCACTGGGCACGATGCCTGGGAAGCGACGGCCAGTAGGTCGGTCGAACACACGACCGGTGCCAGCGAGTCCGAAGACCTGCCGACTGTGCCGGATACGCCGTATCCGGCGGCCACCGCCTCGTGGATCGGGCGCGCTGACCACCTGTGCCGACCTGTCGCGTCTTCGCGGCGGGTCCCTCCGGTGTCGGCGGCTGCCCGCGGTAAGGCGACGGCTCTCCCTGCACGACACTGGAGAATCTCCGTGACTGTTTCGCACTCTCCGTTCACCGCAACGGTTCTCGGCCTGCCGCGGGTCGGCCCGAACCGGGAACTCAAGCGCGCCACCGAGGCCTACTGGGCGGGCCGCGTCGATGCCGAGCACCTGCACGCCGTCGGCCGCAAGCTGCGCCGGGCGCAGTTCGCCGAATCGCAGGCGGCCGGACTGGATTCGGTGCCGGTCGGCACCTTCTCCTACTACGACCAGATGCTCGACACCGCAGTCCTGCTCGGCGCGCTACCGCCCCGCGTGGCCGCGATCGCCGACCCGCTCGACCGCTACTTCGCGGCCGCGCGCGGCACCGACACCGTCGCCCCGCTGGAAATGACCAAGTGGTTCGACACCAACTACCACTACCTGGTGCCCGAGATCGACGCGGCCACCACGTTCTCCCTGCACCCCGAGAAGCTGCTGGCCGAACTGGCCGAGGCGATCGAACTCGGCGTGCAGGCGCGGCCGGTGGTGATCGGCCCGCTCACGTTCCTGAAGCTGGCCAAGGCGGCCGACAGCAACGCCCTCGATCGGCTGCCCGAGCTGGTCGCGCTCTACGGCGACCTGCTGACCCAGCTGGCCGACGCGGGCGCGCAGTGGGTGCAGATCGACGAGCCGGTGCTGGTCACCGACCTCACCGAGGCCGAGCTCGCCGCCGTCCGCGAGACCTACACCGCGCTGTCGCGCGTGCCGCAGCGGCCCGCGATCCTGGTCGCGACCTACTTCGGGCATCCCGACGCGGCACTGGGCGCCCTCGCCGACACCGCCGTCGACGGCATCGCGGTCGACTTCACCGCGGGCACGAAGCTCGCCGACATCGCGGTGCTGCCCGCGCTGGCAGGCAAGCTGCTCGTCGCCGGTGTCGTCGACGGACGCAACATCTGGCGCACCGATCTCGACGCCGCACTCGGCACGCTGGGCGCCCTGCTCGGCAGCGTCGCCTCCGTGGCCGTGTCCAGCTCGGCCTCGCTGCTGCACGTGCCGTATTCGCTGACCCCCGAGACCGGGCTCGACGAGCGGCTGCGGTCGTGGCTGGCCTTCGGCGCCGAGAAGGTCGCGGAGGTGCGCGTCCTCGCCACGGCCCTGACCTCGGGCACCGACGCCGTTGCCACCGAGCTGGCCGCGGCCCGCGATGCCGCCGAATCCCGCCGGACCGACCCCCGCCTGCACAACGAGCAGGTGCGGGCCCGGCTGGCCGGACTCGGCGAGGGCGATCTGAACCGGCTCCCGGCCGACGAGCGCCGGGCGCTGCAGCGCGATCACCTCGATCTGCCGCTGTTGCCGACCACCACGATCGGCTCGTACCCGCAGACCTCGGCGATCCGGCTGGCTCGCGCCGCGCTGCGCAAAGGCGAGATCGACGAGGGCGAGTACGTGCGCCGGATGCGGGCCGAGATCGCCGAGGTGATCACGCTGCAGGAGAAGCTGGGCCTGGACGTACTGGTACACGGCGAGCCCGAACGCAACGACATGGTGCAGTACTTCGCCGAACTCCTCGACGGCTTCGCCGCCACCGAGAACGGCTGGGTGCAGTCCTACGGCACCCGCTGCGTGCGTCCGCCGATCCTGTTCGGCGACGTCTCGCGCCCGGAGCCGATGACGCTGTCGTGGATCGGCCACGCCCAGTCGCTGACCAGCAAGCCGGTCAAGGGCATGCTCACCGGCCCGGTGACGATCCTGGCGTGGTCGTTCGTCCGCGACGACCAGCCGCTGGGCGAGTCGGCGCGTCAGGTCGCGCTGGCGATCCGCGACGAGACGGTCGACCTGGAAGCCCAGGGGACCCGGATCATCCAGGTCGACGAGCCCGCCCTGCGCGAACTGCTGCCGCTGCGCGCGGCGGATCAGCCCGCCTACCTGCGGTGGTCGGTGGACTCGTTCCGGCTCTCGACCGCCGGTGTCGCCGACACCACCCAGGTGCACACCCACCTGTGCTACTCGGAGTTCGGTGAGGTGATCTCGGCGATCGCGGGCCTGGACGCCGATGTCACCTCGATCGAGGCGGCGCGCTCGCACATGGAGGTCCTCGACGACCTGAACGCGGCCGGTTTCGCGCTCGGGGTCGGCCCCGGCGTCTACGACATCCACTCCCCGCGGGTGCCCTCGGTCGAGGAGATCACCACCTCGCTGGCCGCCGCGCTGAAAGCGGTGCCCGCCGAACGGCTCTGGGTGAACCCCGACTGCGGTCTCAAGACCCGTGGCCCGGCGGAGGTCGAGGCGTCGCTGCGCAACCTGGTGACGGCGGCGGCCGCACTGCGCTGAGCGGACCGCTGCCCCGGACGGGGCGAATCCGTCCGGGGCGGCGAGTCCCGCCTGCCACCGCCGTCCCCCTTCGCACGTTACGCACCAGTAGTCACAGGTAAATTCCCTTGCAGGACTGGACTTCTCCCAGGACAATCGCCATTTCGAGCGAACATTGCAAACCCGGAGAGTTAGGATCTCGGCGTGCGGAAGATGTACGCGGGGGCCAGGCTACGACGGCTGCGTGAAGAACGACGGATGACTCAGGCGGCGCTCGCGAAATCGCTGGATCTCTCCCCCAGCTATCTCAATCAGCTCGAGCGCGATCAGCGCCCGCTCACCATTCCCGTTCTGCTGAAACTGAACTCGACCTTCGATCTGGACGTGCAGTTCTTCGCCGCCGACTCCGACGCGCGCCTGGTCTCGGATCTGCACGAGGTGCTCGTCGAAGCCGCGGGGGGCGGCGACACCGCGCCGATCACCGAGGTCGAGGAACTCGCGACCCGGCTCCCCGAGGTCGCGCGGATCGTCATCGCCATGCACCGAAGGTTGCGCGCGGCCACCGATCAGCTCGATCTGCTGTCGTCACGGGTCGACACGCCCAGCGGCGCGCCGGGCACCCCCATGCCGTACGAGGACGTGCGGGACTTCTTCTACGACCACCGCAACCACATCTCCACCCTCGATCACGCGGCCGAGCAACTGTTCGAGGAATCTGGCCTCAGCATCGGCTCGCTGGATCGCCAGCTGGCCAGGATCGCCGAGGAACGCGCCGGCGTCACCGTGCTGGTCCGCGGCGACGGCGCCGACCCGACCATCCCGAAACGCCATTACGACCCCGACACCCGCACACTCACCCTCGCCAGGCGGCTGCGTCCCGGCCAGCGTGCCTTCCAGATCGCCACCACCCTCGGCCTGCTGCTCTACGGTCGCGAGATCGACAATGTGCTCGCCGAGTCCAGGGGGCTCACCGGCGAATCCCGCACCCTGGCCAGGGTGGGACTGGCCAACTACTTCGCGGGCGCGCTGATCCTGCCCTACGGGCGGTTCCTCCGGTCGGCCGAGGAATTGCGCTACGACGCCGACCTGCTCGCCCTGCGGTTCGAGGTCGGTTTCGAGACGGTCTGCCACCGGCTCAGCACCCTGCAACGCCAGGGTCAGCGTGGCGTCCCGTTCTTCCTGGTCCGTACGGACCGGGCGGGCAACATCTCGAAACGCCAGTCCGCCACCGCGTTCCATTTCTCCCGGGTAGGCGGCAGCTGCCCGCTGTGGGTTACCCACGAGGCGTTCGCGCATCCGGGCCGGATCCTCACCCAGATCTCGGAGATGCCCGACGGACGCCGCTACCTGTGGATCGCCCGCACAACCCCGGCCAGCCCCCAGGGGTTCGGGGCGGCGTCGAAGAACTTCGTCATCGGACTCGGCTGCGATATCGAATACGCCGACCGGCTGGTGTACTCCCAGGGCCTGCAGCTCGACGACCCGCAGGTGGCGGTCCCGATCGGGGCCGGCTGCAAGGTGTGCGAGCGGCCCTCGTGCCCGCAGCGCGCGTTTCCGCAGATCGGGCGGCCGCTGGCGGTGGCCGAGCACACCAGCACCGATCTGCCGTATCCGCGCCTGCCGCGCTGAGCGTCAGGACTTCGCGAGGTATTCGATGCGTTCGCCGTCGACGGCGGCGTCCATCATGCCCGCCAGGCCGGGGTGTTTCACCAGGCCGGGATCGTCGGCGACGACCTGCCTGGCCAGCTCCTGGGCCGCGGTGATCACCTCGAGGTCGTCGAGCAACGACAGCAGTCTCAGCGAGCGGGCGGTGCCGGATTGGGCGGCGCCGAGCACGTCACCCTCGCGGCGCTGGCGCAGGTCGAGCACCGAGAGTTCGAAGCCGTCGGTGGTCGCGGCGACCGCCTCCAGCCGGGCCATCGCCGTCCCGCCCGGGGCGGCGTCGGTGACGAGCAGGCACAGGCCGGGGTGCTTGCCACGGCCGATCCGGCCGCGCAGCTGATGCAGCTGACTGACGCCGAACCGGTCGGCGTCGACGATCACCATCACCGTCGCGTTCGGCACGTCGACACCGACCTCGACGACCGTGGTGCAGACCAGGACATCGATGGCGCCGTCGTTGAACTGCCGCATCACCTGGTCCTTCTCGTCGGCGGGCAGCCTGCCGTGCAGCAGGCCGACCCGGACTCCGGCCAGCGGTCCCGCGCTCAGCGTCTCGTACATGTCGACCGCCGCCTGGGTGGTCGGCCCTTCCTTCTCCTCCGCCGATTTCTTGCCCTTGGCCGGTGGGGCCTCGGGGTCCTCCCCGATGCGCGAGCACACCACGTATGCCTGCCTGCCCGCACCGACTTCCTCGAGGATGCGCTCCCACGCGCGCTCGACCCAGCCCGGATGCAGTTTGCGCGGAACGACTTTCGACACGATCGGCGAGCGGCCGCGCGGCAGCTGGGTGAGGGTGGAGGTCTCCAGGTCGCCGAGGGTGGTCATCGCGATGGTGCGCGGGATGGGGGTCGCGGTCATGACGAGCAGATGCGGACTGATGCCGCCTTTCGCCTTGGCCCGCAGCGCGTCTCGCTGTTCTACGCCGAAACGGTGCTGTTCGTCGACGACCACGAGGCCGAGGTCGAAGAACTCGACCGCGTCCTGGATGAGCGCGTGGGTACCGATGACGATGCCCGCCTCGCCGGTCATCGCGTCCAGCAGCGCCGTCTTCTTCGCCGCCGCCGTCATCGATCCGGTCAGCAGCACCACCTTGGTTGACTGCTCGGCCGCACCGAGCTCCCCGGCGGTGCCGAGGTCGCCGAGCATCGCCCGCAGCGACCGATAGTGCTGGGCGGCAAGGACTTCGGTCGGCGCGAGCAGCGCGCACTGACGTCCGGAGTCGACCACCTGCAGCATCGCGTGCAGCGCGACGATCGTCTTGCCCGAACCCACCTCGCCCTGCAGCAGGCGGTGCATCGGGCGGGTGCGCGACAGGTCCGCGGAGATCTCGTCGATCACCTGCTGCTGACCCTCGGTCAGTTCGAACGGCAGCCGGTCGTCGAAGGCGGCGGCGATGCCGTCGGAGCTCGGCGGGCAGGCGGGGGCGGTGCGGCCCTCGACCTCGTGCCTGCGTTCGGCCAGCACCAGTTGCAGCGCCAGTGCTTCGTCGAAACGCAGCCGGTCCCTTGCCTTCTCGATGTCGAGCTTGTGCTCGGGCAGGTGGATCAAGCGCAGTGCGGCGGAGACCTCGAGGAGGTTGCGTTCCTCGCGCAGGTCGGCGGGCAGCGGGTCATCGATCGGGTCGAGCTGGTCGAGCACCTGGCGGATGCAGGCCAGCAGGTCCCAGCTCTGCACCTTCGCGGTCGCCGGATAGACCGGCACGAACTCGCGCTCGAAGAACGCCGCATCCACTCCCCCCGCGCCTTTCGCGCTCTGCGCCAGACCGCGCAGCGCTCCGCTGCCGCGCACGGAGGTGAGTTCCTCGACACCGGCCTCGGCCTTGTCTGGCAGGATCAGATAGTCCGGGTGTGAGAGGTTCCAGCGGTCGGGGCGCCACCAGTGCACGGTGCCCGACATCATCGCCCGCACACCCTCTTTCACCAGGTAGCGCACCTTGTCGCCGTTGAAGAAGGTGGCCTCGATCGGGCGCGCGGCACCGGTGTCGAGCTGCACCTTCAGCAGCGAGCCGCGCCGGTTCTTCATCGGGCGCAGTTCGGTTTTGGTGATCCGGCCGATGACGGTGATGTGCGCGCTCTCCTCCGGTTCCTCCTCGGTGAGCGGCTGCCCCTGGGTGGCGTAGCGCGCCGGATAGTGGCGCAGCAGGTCCTCGACCGTGGTCATGTCGAAAGCCTCGGTCAGCCGGTCGGCCGCCTTCACGCCAAGCACGTGGTCGAGCCGGTCACTCAACGTCGCCATCACTCGACCCCTATCTGCACCAGATCCGCTTGCTGCCCACCGGAATACACCACGACCTCGACACCGGGGAAACCGGCCGTCACGTGATCGGCCAGGACCGCACCCAGTTCGGGGCCCGCGTCGGCGCCCATCAGCAGTGTCACCAATTCGCCACCGAGACCGAGCATTCGATCCAGCAGGATGCGGCCCGCGCCGACCACATCCGGGTCGATCACCACCACGTCGTGCCCGACGAGGCCGAGTCCGTCGCCGGGCGAACACATTCCGACCATGGTCAAGGCGCGCACCCTGGCCGCCCGCAGCGCACCCCATCGCGTGGTCGCCGCCGCCTCCGACATCGCGAACGCGTCGTCGACCGCGATCCGCCCGCGATCATGGACCGCCAGCGCGGCCAGGCCCTGCACCATCGATGCGCTCGGCAGCAGCAGGACGTCACGTGACCCATCGCGGGCGGCGACACCGGCGGCGACGAGCTCCTGCGCGGGCAGGGCGCCGTTGGGCAGGACAAGGACTTCCCGGTGCGGCATCGCGCGGATCGCGGTCAGCAGCGCGGTGGTGTCGAGCTGCCGGTCGCCGTGCAGCACCACCGCGCCCGCGTCTTCGAACAGGCGCGCGGCCGCCGCACCGGACGCCACGGCGAGGATGCCGCGGTCGGCGAGACCGCTGGGCCGCTGGGCCGGTACCGCGACATCCCGGTGGCCGTTGCCGTGCGGACCGGCGGCGGCGCGGTCCCGGTGGTCCTCGTGGCTCGCGCCGTGGGGCGCTGTCACCGCGAAACTCTCGATGCGGATGCCGGTGACGGTGCCGATCGCGAGTCCGGCTTCGATCGCCGCGCCCGCGTCGCGGCAGTGCACGTGGGCCGACCAGGTGTGGTCACCGTCGCCGACCACGACCACCGAATCGCCGAGGACGGCGAGGCGGTCGCGCAAGGTGCCCGCGGCCGTCTCGTCGGCCTGCGCGATCACGTACATGACCTCGAAGTGGGGGTCGGAGGATTGTTCGCGGTGGTCGACGTCGCCGCCGCGGTCACCGTCGGCGCGTTCGTCATTGCTTCGGCGCCGCGGCCCGTCGTCCTCGTGATCGCGGGTATAGCTGTGCCTGGCGGGGGCCTCGCCGCAGATCTGGGCCACGAGGCAGTCGAGCAGTACGAGCAGTCCCCGTGCTCCGGCGTCGACCACCCCGGCCGCGCGCAGGACGCCCAGTTGCGCGGGCGTCTCGTTCAGCGCACGCGCGGCACCGTCGGCGGCCGATCGGGCGACGGTGGGGAGGGAGAGGTCCGCCGATTCGGCGGCGGCGACCGCGGCGCGCTCGAGGACGGTCAGGATCGTGCCTTCGACCGGGGCGCTCAGCCCCGTGCGCACGAGCACCGCCGCCCGCTGCAACGCCGTGCGCAACCGTTCACCGGTCAGCGGGCCCGCGACCACCGCTTCGGCGATGCCGCGCAGCACCTGCGACAGGATGATCCCGGAGTTTCCCCGAGCACCGATCGTCGCTCCGCGCGCGAGCGCCTGCGCGACCAGATGTGCGGACGGGCCATCGCCCGCGGCCCCTGACCCGGCCCGCTCGGCGGTGGCGACCGCCGCCCGGACGGTGGCGAGCATGTTCGTTCCGGTGTCGGAGTCGGCGATGGGGAACACATTGAGCGCATCGATCTCGGCGCGGCGTAGTTCCAGGTCGGTGCGGCAGGTTCGGGCCCAGGCCAAAAGATCGGCGCCGTCCAGCGCCTCCCGCACGTGCGACACCGCCACCTCGCTCCCCGTTCTGCGTGCCCGCGCGCCGGGCACCGCACGCCAGGTTAGCGGCAGCCGCCGACAGCGGTATGCTGACCGTGGACGGGCCCGGCATCCGGGCCGTGCCCGGCGTGTCGACCGGGACACCCGGTTTGGAAGATCACGGCCCGGCCAGCTACCCTTGCAGGGTTGCCTCGTGCGGCCCATCCGGTCTGCGCTGGCCGACGCAAGTCGGCAAGGCATTTTGACGACATCAGTTTCCGGTTCAGCGGGCATACGTGCGCCGCTGTCCGCTTATGACATGAAGGAGCTCGCGACATGGCTGCCGTTTGCGACGTCTGCGCCAAGGGCCCCGGTTTCGGGAAGTCGGTCTCGCACTCGCACCGGCGCACCAACCGTCGCTGGAACCCGAACATCCAGACCGTGCGTGCGCAGGTTGCCCCTGGCAACACCCGCCGGATGAACGTGTGCACCTCCTGCCTGAAGGCGGGCAAGGTCGTTCGCGGCTGATTCTCAGCCCGTACATTCTGCCGACAGTGCCCCGGCACCCCGCGTGGGTGATCCGGGGCTTTGTCGTCGATGGGGGCCGAGGTGCCTGACTGGCGGATCGAGGCACTGACCGGCGAGCGCGTCACCGCACTGGCCGCCTGCCACATCGCGAGCTGGCGCGAGGCGTACGACGCCCTCGTCCCCGGGCATGTGCTCGCCGGATTCGACCTCGAACGCTCCGCCGCCATCTGGGAACGCCGCCGCACCGACGGGACCCACCGGTTGCCGATCGCGCTGGCCGGTGACCGGCTGATCGGTTTCGCCGCCGCGACCGACACCGAACTGGAAGCCCTCTACGTCCGCGCGGCGTGGCACGGCACCGGCGTCGCCGACGCCCTGATCGACGCCGCCGCGCCGGGTTCACCGTGCACGCTGTGGGTGTTCGGCGACTATCCACGCGCCCATGCCTTCTATCGCAGGCACGGCTTCGCCGACACCGGAGTCCGCCGGGTCGACCCCTTCACCCTGCTGCCCGAACAGTTGTGGCGCCGCGGCCTCAGCCGGGCCGTGGACTATCCGTAGGTGGTTCAGGGCGAGAGCATCTCGACGAGGAACGCAGTGAGCCGCCTCGTGTCGGTGCCGTCGACATCGAGGGGCGGCACAAGGTCGGCGACGCTGAAACCGATGAGCCCGGCACCGGAGAGCGCTGGACGGAGAAGCAGGGCGAGCGTTTCGTAGTCGATACCGCCGCCCTGGGGATAGGTGACCGCCGTGAGGACCTTCTCATCCAGGACGTCGACGTCGAGGTGGACCCAATAGCGGCCGATCTTGTCGGCGCGCTGCGCAATGTCGGCGCCGACCGCGGTCGCGTCACGCCGCCTCAGCTCGTCCGCTGCGATTCTCACGGTGCGCTTGTCGACGACACGCTCTTCGAGGCCGTCGCTGGGGCGGTAGCCAACGGCGATGACATCGCGGGGGCTGACGGTGGGTGGCGGACCGGCGAGGTCCACGATTCCAGGGGGACCGTGCCCGTAGCTGATGGCGAGGTCCATGTCGGCGCACTCGCCGGTCGGCGAGGTGCTGCCGTCCAGGGAGTCGAGGTGGCCGTCGAAGAATGCCAGACCAACCCGGCCCATGCTGAGGCGGGCACCCGCCAGCGCGCCGACGAGGAAGCTGCAGTCGCCGCCGACCACCAATGGCCGCAGCCCATCGGCGAGCACGCCGCGGACCCGGTCCCGGACCCCCACGCACGCGTCGCGGACCTGAGCGAAGCCGACGATCCCCGTCGCCGGATCGCGACGCGCGTCGGTCAAGAGCGGATGCATATCGCCCCGGTCCGCAATCCCCAGACGGTCGACGAGCCCCGCCGCGCGCAGGGCATCGGGGCCTCGTTCCTCGCCCCGACCCCTCCCCGAGCAGTCCAGCGGCGATCCCAGCAGCGCCCAGCGCCTCCCACTCATCGCACCCACTCGCTGAGCCTCCGATCGAACGAAGGTGGCGGTCCGATCCTGCACTCGGCATCAATGCCGCTCAGCCGAGAATTGGCGGAGATTCCGCTACCGGATCAGTCTGTCATCACTCGGTGTGTGACGGTAGCCACGGGCGTGTTCGCGCTTCGGCCGCACAGCGACGCCACGCAGTGGCCGGAAACCGGCGTCCGCCGCATCGACCCTGCACACCCTGCTGCCCGAACAGTTGTGGTGCCGCGGCCCTCGCTAGGGTGACGAGATGAGTACCACCGAACCGGTCACCGCCGTCACCCTCGTCGACGGCGTGCTGCAGCTGACGATCGCCACCGCCGCGGCGGGCACCTCGATGAATTTCGACCTGGTCAATGAGGGCACCGAAGCTCTGCGCTCGCTCGATTCCGAGGTCGGCGCCGTGCTGCTGACCGGTGCGGGCGCCAATTTCTGCGCGGGCGGCAACGTCCATCACTTCGCCGGTGCCGACGACCGCGGCGCCTACCTGTACAAGCTGGCCGACGAGCTGCACGACTTCGCGCGCGCCCTGGCCGCCACCCCTGTCCCGGTCGTCGCCTCGGTGCACGGCTGGGCCGCGGGCGCCGGCATGAGCCTGGTGTGCGCCGCCGACATCGCCATCGGTGGCCCGTCGACCAAGCTGCGCCCCGCCTACCCTGGCATCGGCCTGAGCCCCGACGGTGGCATGTCCTGGCTGCTGCCCCGCATCGTCGGCGCGAGCCGTGCCAGGGAGATCCTGCTCACCGACGCCGTGATCGGCGCCGAGGAAGCCGTGCGCCTCGGCATCCTGAGCCGCACCGTCGCCGACGACGAGGTCCGCGCCGAGGCCCTGCGCGTCGCCCGGAGTTTCGTCACCGGCCCCCGCGCCACGTACTCGGCCATGAAAAAGCTGCTGGCCCAATCGCCAACGGCGACCCTGGACCAGCAGCTCGACGCCGAACGCGACAGCATCGCCGCCGCCGCGAACAACAGCACCGGCCGCGAAGGCGTCGACGCCTTCGTTGCCAAGCGCAAGCCCGATTACCTCGGGCTGAACTGAATCAGCCTCAGCAGGCTGCGCCGAGGGCGCTGAAGGTGTTCTGCAGCAGGCAGGTCACCTTCGCGTTCACGCCGGCGGAGATGGTGGAGGTGCCGGTGGAGGTCCATTCCTCACCGATCTGGCTGGTGGCCACCGGCGCGGCCTGCTCGTCGTAGGGCTCGAGCGCGAGCCCGGCCGCGTTGGCCGAGGCGGCGCCCGCGGTGAGGGCGGCGGCGACGGCGGCGGTCGCGACGGCAGCGCGAACGGTCGTGATGTGCATGCGGTTGTGCTCCTTCATCATTTTCTTCTGGTGCGGGCGACGCCCCGGGTCAGGGCAGCCGCCAATCGACTGGTTCGGCGCCGAGTTCGTCGAGCAGTTCGTTGACCCGGGAGAAGGGTCGCGAACCGAAGAAGCCCCGCGAAGCCGACAGCGGTGAGGGGTGCGCCGATTCGATATAGGGGATCTCGGCCTCGGTGAGGGTGGGTTTGAGCGAGCCCGCGTCGCGGCCCCACAGCACGGCGACCAGCGGTTCGTCCCGGGCGACCAGCGCACGGATGGCCTGCTCGGTGACCGCTTCCCAGCCCTTGCCGCGATGCGAGGCCGGGGTGCCGGGGGTGACGGTGAGCACCCGGTTCAGCAGCAGCACACCCTGATCCGACCACGGGCTCAGGTCACCGCAGCTCGGCGTATCGAAGCCGAGGTCCTTGCTGTACTCGGCGAAGATGTTGGACAGGCTGCGCGGCACCGGCGAAACATCCGGCGCGACAGAGAAACTCAGGCCCATGGCGTGGCCCGGCGTCGGGTAGGGATCCTGGCCGACGATCAGCACGCGCACCGCGTCGAACGGGCGCCGGAACGCGCGCAGCACGTTCTCCCCGGACGGTAGATAGCCGCGACCCGCGGCATTCTCCGCGCGCAGGAATTCGCCCATCTCGCTGATCCGGTCGGCGACCGGTTCCAGTGCCCGGGCCCAGCCCGGATCGATGATCTCCGACAGTGGTTTGGCACCCATGACCGCACAACCTATCGTTTCCGGCCGGTGGGCGTGGCGTCCGCCCCACGGAACGATTCCCAGCCGGTGCCGCCCGCGGGCCGCGCACCGTCCACGGTGACGCCACTGCCTGCGGTGACGACCCCGATCGGCCGCCAGCCGGGCGGCAGCGCCGTGCCGGCGGGCCAGGTTCCCGCGAAGGCGTGGTCCTCGCCGCCGGCCAGAATCCATTGCGCCGCATCGGCATCGAGCAGGCGGGCGATCGCGGTCAGTTCGGGATCGGCCAGCGCCGCGCTGTGCACGTCGACGGCGACCCCGGAGGCCGCGGCGAGATGACCGAGGTCGGCGAGCAATCCGTCGGAGACATCGGTGAGCGCGTTCGGGACCGAGCCGCCGACCACGTCCAGCACGGCGCCATACGGCGGCTGCGGAACCCGATGTGTCGCAAGGGCATGCGCGAAGGCTGGATCGGAAGAGTCCGCGCTGCCGGACAATACGGCAAGCCCCGCACCGGACCAGCCGAGTTCGCCTGCGACAGCGACGATGTCGCCCGCCTCGGCACCCGCACGGGTGATCGCGGCCTGCCCGCCCAGGTCGCCGAACGCGGTCACCGAGACGACCAGCTGTTCGCTGAGCACCAGATCGCCGCCCGCGATCGACCCGCCCGCGCGCCCCGCCTCGGCCCACATGCCGTCGGCGATGCCCTCCACCACCGGCACCGGGGTGTCGGCCGGACAGCCGAGCGCGACCACGAACGCCGTCGGACGCGCGCCCATGGCCACGATGTCGGCGGCGTTCTGGGCGATCGCCTTGCGGCCGATGTCCTCGGGCGCCGACCAGTCGAGCCGGAAGTGCCTGCCTTCGACGAGCATGTCGGTGCTCACCACGAACCGGCCGTCGGGCGCGGCGACCAGCGCGGCATCGTCACCGGGTCCGAGCAGGACGTGCGCTGCCTGCTGCCTGCCCGCGTTGATCCGGTCGATCAAGGCGAACTCGCCCAGCTCACGCACCGTCTGCGGACGGCTGTCCTCGCTGATGACCGGCCCCTTCCCACTGTGCTGACGACCGACGAAATCGCCCCGACGGTACCCTTTCGGAGGCGATCGGACACAACGGAAAGGACCGGACGGTTATGGCGGCGGATTCGTCGGACTCGACAGCGGCAGACGATCGGGACAACACGTCCCCGGCCGGCGACGGCCCCGACACCGCGCCCGAGTCCTCGACCGGCAAGCCGACGACCGGCTCGGACGCCGATTCGGCGGCGGGCACCGCGTCGACCGACAGCGGTGCCGCCGACAGCGACGCGAAGCCCGACGCGAGTGCGAAGCGGGACGCCGACGCGAATCCGGAGGCCGACACCGATGCCGATTCCGATGCGAAGCCGGATGCGGATGCGGATGCGGATGCGGATGCGGATGCGGATGCGGATGCGGATGCGGATGACGACGATACGTCGACGCCCTACTCCCCCGCGCTCATCGCCACCGCCGTCGCCCTGCCGATCGTCCTGATCGTCGGCGTCCTCGCAGCCGCCTTCCTCGCCCTGCGCGCCCCTGTCGAACGCGAACCCCTCCCCCTCGGCCCGGTCCCCGCCCCCGCCGCCGACGGCCCCGCCTGCCAGGCCCTGCTCCCCGCCCTGCCCGCCGACCTCGGCGACTACACCAAGTCCACCCTCGCCGAACCGGCGCCGCCCGCCACCCGCGCCTGGCAGCACCCCGACGGCGGCGAACCGATCGTCCTGCGCTGCGGCCTCGACCGGCCGCTGGAATTCAACCGCGCGTCCACACTGACCGAGATCAACGGCGTGCAGTGGTTCCAGGTCCGCGACGAGGTCGGCAAGGTCGGCACCTGGTTCGCCGTCGACCGCGAAACCTACATCGCCCTGACCGTCCCCGACGGCTCGGGAACCGGCGCGATCACCACGGTGTCCGACGTCATCACCGCGAATCTGCCTGCCCGCCAACCGAACCCGGGCGAACTGTAGTTTCGGCGACCGGCGCAGCCGCCGAGGACACAGCTCAGCGCAAACCGGTGCCGCGCGCCACGGCTGTCTCGATCAGCGTCGACACCAGCGCCGGGTAGTCGATCCCAGTCGCTTCCCACATCCGCGGGTACTGCGAGATCGGGGTGAACCCGGGCATGGTGTTGATCTCGTTGATCACCGGACCGTCCGCGGTGACGAAGAAGTCGACACGCGCCAGCCCCTGGCAGTCCAGTGCGCGGAACGCGGCCACCGACAGCTCGCGGATCTGGTCGGCGACCTCGTCGTCGAGCTTGGCGGGCACATCGAATTCGCACACGTCGTCGAGGTACTTGGTGGCGAAGTCGTAGAACTCGGGTGCGGCGGCATCGGCGTCGGGCATCCGGATCTCGGAGACGACGCTGGCCCGCACCTGGCCGTCGGCGAATTCCAGCACGCCGCACTCGACTTCCCGGCCGACGATGCCCGCTTCTACGATCACCTTCGGATCGTGCTCGCGCGCCGCGGCGATCGCGGCGTCGAGATCGGCCCAGCCGGTGATCTTGGTGATGCCGATCGAGGACCCACCGCGCGCCGGCTTCACGAACGCGGGCAGTCCGATCCGTGCCCGCTCCGCCTCGGTCAGCGTCGCGGTACCGGGCCGCAGCACGACCTGCACGCCGACGGGCAACCCCTCGGCCGCCAGCAATTTCTTGGTGAACTCCTTGTCCATGCCCGCGGCACTGGCCAGCACGCCCGCCCCCACGTAGGGGACGCCGGCTAACTCGAGCATGCCCTGTAAGGTCCCGTCCTCGCCGAACGGACCGTGCAGGATCGGGAACACCACGTCGACCCGGCCCAGCGCGGCCGAGGGATCGTCGAGCGCCACCAGCGCACCGGCGCGGCTGGGATCGGCGGCCAGGGTGAGCGCGGTGCCCGCCGCGTCGACCGCCGGCAGCGAACCGTGGCTGAGCGCGAGTTCGCCGATGCCCTCGGCGAGCACCCAGCCGCCGTCGGCGGTGATGCCGATCGGCACCACCTCGTAGCGTTCTGGATCGAGGTTGCGCAGCACACTGCTCGCCGACACACACGAGACGGCGTGCTCGCTGCTGCGCCCGCCGAAAACCACGGCCACCCTGATCCGGTTCGTCATGAACGTCACCGTAACCGTTTGCCCGGTTCGCGGCGCTATCGCCCTACTCGGGTTTGATCCGCCTGCCGAGCAAACTGTCGACCGCCTCACGCACCGAAAGGCCCTCGTGGCACACCCGGTGCACCGCGTCGGTCAGCGGCATCTCCACCTGATGCGCGGCGGCCAGGGCCCGCACCGATGTGCACGACTTCACACCTTCGGCGACCTGCCCATTGGTCGCTTCCTGCGCGGCCTGCATCGAACCGCCCGCGCCGAGCACATGGCCGAAGGACCGGTTGCGCGACAGCGGCGAGGTGCAGGTAGCCACGAGATCACCGACACCGGCGAGCCCGGCCAGGGTGACCGGCTGCGCTCCGAGCGCGACCCCGAGCCGGATGACCTCGGCCAGCCCGCGGGTGATCAGGCTGGCGACGGTGTTGTCACCGAGCCCCATCCCCGAGGCGATGCCACAGGCCAGCGCGATGACGTTCTTGCACGCGCCACCGATCTCGCAGCCGATCACATCGGTATTCGTGTACGGCCGGAAATACCCGGTGGCGCAGGCCCGCTGTGCCACCCCGGCACGCTCGGTGTCGGTGCACGCGATCACCGTCGCCGCGGGCTGACATTGCGCGATCTCACCGGCCAGGTTCGGACCCGACAGCACCGCGATGCGTCCCGGCTCGGCCCCGGTGACCTCCGCGATGACCTGACTCATCCGCAGCAGGGTGCCGGTCTCGATGCCCTTGGCGAGACTGAGCAGGGTGGCGTCGGCGTCGATATCGCCCTTCCACCGGTCCAGATTCGCGCGCAGCGACTGCGACGGCACGGCGAGCACGACCAGGTCGGCGCCCGCGAGCGCGGCCCCGTGATCGTCGGTGGCCCGCACGGGCGGCAACTGCACGCCGGGCAGGTAGAACGGGTTGCGATGCTCGGTGTCGAGCGCCTGCGCCACCTCGGCTCGCCTGGCCCAGATCGTGACATCGGTCCCCGCCTCTGCCAACACCTTCGCGAACGCGGTGCCCCACGACCCCGCACCCATAACCGCCGCCCTCGTCATCAGCTCAATATGCCATGGAAGGATTGACCCCATGCGTCCGCACACCGTGCACGCCGTGATGGCGGTCAAGCACATCGATCGGGCCAAGAGCAGGCTGGCCGACGTGCTGACTCCCGAGCAGCGCGGGCAGCTCGTGCTGGCCATGTTCGCCGACACCGTCGCGGCAGCGACCGCCGTGCCCGAGGTGTTGTCGCTGACCGTCGTCACGCCCGATCCACTCGTGGCCGCCCGCGCCCGCGAGCTCGGCGCGTACGTGCTCGACGAGCCGGTGGGCGCCGACGATCCGCTCAACACGGCCCTGGCCGCAGGGGCCGCCGACGTGCGCGACCGGCACGGCCCCGCCCATCTGCTGGCTCTGCAGGCCGACCTCCCCGCCCTGCGCCCGGCCGAACTCGCCGACCTGCTCACGGTCGCGCCCGACGGAATTCGCTCGGTCGTGATCGATCACACCGGCACCGGCACCGCGGCATTACTGGTCCGCGATACCACCGCCGCACTGGCACCACGTTTCGGCGCCGACTCCGCCCGCGCCCACCGCGACGCCGGCGCGCACCCCCTCTCCGGGCACTGGCCCGGCCTGCGCTGCGACGTCGACACCCCCGCCGACCTCGATACCGTCCGCACGCTCGGGGTCGGCCCGCGCACCGCGATCACGCTCCGCGAATTCGGGCTGCCCGCACGGATCGGTGACCCCGTTCGCACCGTGTGCTAGCCGATCGCCGCAATCAGTTCACATCGGGCGAACCGGTCGGTGTCATGCTGCGGACTGCCCGGTATGTAGGGGATGATTGATGCGTGAGCGACACGGAAACCATCAAGCAGCAGCCCCCGATTTCCCCGCCACCTGCGGCCGCCATCGCCTCGGGCGGTGACACCACCTCGCAGCGATTGCCCCGGGATCGCTATCTCAACCGCGAACTGAGCTGGCTCGACTTCAACGCCCGGGTGCTCGCTCTCGCCGAGGACGCCTCGCTGCCGCTGCTCGAACGCGCGAAGTTCCTGGCGATTTTCGCCTCGAACCTCGACGAGTTCTACATGGTCCGTGTCGCCGGGCTCAAACGTCGCGCCGAGACCGGTCTGTCGGTGCGCTCCGCCGACGGCCGCTCACCGTCGGAACAGCTGGAGATGATCACCGCGCGCGCCCAGGAACTCGCCGAGCGCCACGCGAACGTCTTCCTCGACGACGTCGATCCGGCGCTGGCCACCGAGGGCATCGACCTCATCGGCTGGGCCGATCTCGACGACGATGAACGGCAGCGCCTTTCGGGCTACTTCACCGACCAGGTGTTCCCCGTGCTCACCCCGCTGGCCGTCGACCCGGCGCACCCGTTCCCCTACATCTCCGGCCTGAGCCTCAACCTCGCCGTGACGGTGAAGGACGCGGGCACCGGCGGTGAGCATTTCGCCCGCGTGAAGGTGCCCGACAATGTCGACCGGTTCGTCCGCGTCCGGCGCACCGCGGCGCCGTCGGCGATCGCGGCGTTCCTGCCGATGGAAGACCTCATCGCCGCGCACCTCGATCTGCTGTTCCCCGGCCTGACCGTGGTGGAGACGCATTCGTTCCGGATCACCCGCAACGCCGATTTCGAGGTCGACGAGGACCGCGACGAAGACCTGCTGCAGGCGATGGAACGCGAACTCGCCCGCCGCCGTTTCGGTAAGCCGGTGCGGCTCGAGGTCTCCGACGACATGACCGAGCACATGCTGGAGTTGCTACTACGTGAGCTCGAGGTCGACCCCGCCGATGTGATCCAGGTTCCCGGACTGCTCGACCTGTCCTGCCTCTGGCAGGTCTACGGCGTCGACCGTCCCGATCTCAAGGACGCGCCGTATGTCCCGGCCACCCCGGCGGCCTTCGGCGAGCGCGAGACTCCGCGCAATGTCTTCGCCGCGCTGCGCGAGGGCGACGTGCTGGTGCACCACCCCTACGACTCGTTCTCCACCAGCGTGCAGCGTTTCATCGAGCAGGCCGCGGCCGATCCGCAGGTGCTCGCGATCAAGCAGACGCTGTACCGCACCTCCGGTGACTCGCCCATCATCAACGCGCTGATCGAGGCCGCCGAGGCGGGCAAGCAGGTCGTCGCGCTGGTCGAGATCAAGGCCCGCTTCGACGAGCAGGCCAACATCAAATGGGCGCGCGCACTGGAACAGGCGGGCGTGCACGTCGTCTACGGCCTCATCGGCCTCAAGACCCACTGCAAGACCTGCCTGGTGGTGCGCCGCGAGGGCTCGACCATCCGCCGCTACTGCCACATCGGCACCGGCAACTACAACCCGAAGACCGCGCGCCTGTACGAGGACGTCGGATTGTTCACGGCCGCACCGGAAATCGGCGCCGACCTGACCGACCTGTTCAATTCGCTGACCGGTTACTCCCGCAAGGAGGACTACCGCAATCTGATGGTCGCCCCGCTCGGCGTGCGGGCGGGCATCATCGACCGGATCGACCGCGAGATCGAACTGGCCAGGCAGGGACTCGGCGCGCGGATCCGGATCAAGGCCAACGCGATCGTCGACGAGCAGATCATCGACGCGCTGTACCGGGCCTCCCAGGCGGGGGTTCCGGTCCAGATCGTGGTGCGCGGCATCTGCGGCCTTCGCCCCGGTGTGGCGGGCCTGAGCGAGAACATCGAGGTGCGCTCGATTCTGGGCCGCTTCCTCGAGCACTCCCGGGTGATCGAGTTCGGCGCGCAGGAACAGACCTGGATCGGCAGCGCCGACATGATGCACCGCAACCTCGACCGCCGCGTGGAGGTCATGGTGCAGGTGAAGGATCCGCGCCTGGTCGAACAGCTCGCCATGGTGTTCGATTCGGCGCTGGACCCGATGACCCGCTGCTGGGTGCTCGGTCCCGACGGCACCTGGCAGGCAAGCCCGACCGCTGCCGAGGCCGGCGGGGTGCGCGACCACCAGCAGTTCCTCATGCGGCTGCGTCGTCCCGATCAGCCGTGAGCAAGGGCGTACAGAAACCGATGCGTGACCCCAGAGTGCGGCCCAACATCCATGCCGCGGGCGCGGTCCTGTGGCGCATCGGCGCCGCTGGGCCGGAAATCGCCGTGATCCACCGGCCCAAATACGGCGACTGGTCGCTGCCCAAGGGCAAGCTCGACCCCGGCGAGACCCCGATCGTCGCCGCGGTCCGCGAGGTCGGCGAGGAAACCGGCCTGCCGTGCACGCTCGGGCGCTATCTCGGGCACGTCACCTATCCGATCCCCGGCCACCGTCAGCTCAAGCGGGTCGACTACTGGGCCGCCGAAGCCGCGGCGGGCGAGTTCGCCGTCAACGCCGAAGTCGACCAGCTGCGCTGGTTCCCGCTCGACCAGGTGATGGATCAGCTGTCGTATCCGATGGACCGTCAGGTCGTGCGGATGTTCGCCCGGCTGCCCGCGACGACGAACACGGTGCTGCTGGTGCGCCATGCCAAGGCGGGCAAGCGCGCGCGCTTCGACGGACCCGACGAGTTGCGCCCGCTCGAGCCCGCCGGCGAGCAGCAGGCGAAGGCATTGACGCCGAATCTGCTGGCGTTCGGGGCATCCGAGATCCATTCGGCCGATCCGCTGCGCTGTATCCAAACCGTGACACCGTTGGCGGAACAGTTGAACACCGAAATCAATTGCGAGCCAATGTTTTCCGAGCAAGGTTACGATTCAGCGAAAAGCGCCGCGCGGCAGCGATTTCTGTCTTTGGTAACGGATCGGGGTGTCCCGGTCGTGTGCAGTCAGGGCGGGGTGATTCCCGATCTGGTGCAGTGGCTCGCCCAGCGCAGCGAGCTCACGCTGCCGCCTGCCCGCAATCGCAAGGGCAGCGTCTGGGCATTGTCGTTCGTCGGGGACCGATTGGTCGCCGCCGACCATATGGACCGTTCGCTGTCGACGGGCATCGTCACCGCCTGAATACCGGCCTGAGTGCCCTCAAACAGCCGAAACGGCCCCGGGTTTCCCGGGGCCGTTCTCGGTCCAGTGGTGGGTGATGCGGCTCAATAAGCACAGGCGCGACAGCGTTCCACAGTCTTTCGCGCATGGCCGGAGCGAAGGCGGAGGTACGCCTACGTGCACATTCCCCGACCCGATCCCGCTGCGGCGGGATCAACGAGCACGACGGGTGGCTGTCTTCTTCGCAGCAGTCTTCTTCGCGGGGGCCTTCTTGGCGGCCGTGGTCTTGGCGGCGGTGGTCTTCTTGGCCGCCGTGACCTTCTTCGCCGGCGCCTTCTTGGCCGCGGTCACTTTCTTTGCCGCCGTGGTCTTCTTGGCGGCGGTGGTCTTCTTCGCTGCCGCCGTCGTGGTCTTCTTGGCGGCGGGTGCCTTGGTGGCTGCCTTACGGGCGGTGGTCTTGGCCGGACCCTTCGACGGCGTCGCCTTCTTGGCGGCGGTCTTCTTGGCCGCCGTCTTCTTGGCTGCCGCCTTCTTCGCCGCCACCGGGGCGTTCACGCCGCGCTTGACGGCGGGGCCGGACGCGGCCAGCTTCTGCTTGCCCGCGATCACCGCCTTGAACTGAGCGCCCGGCCGGAAGGCAGGCACCGAAGTCGCCTTCACCTTCACGGTTTCACCGGTACGCGGGTTACGGGCAACCCTGGGGGCACGCTTGCGCTGTTCGAACACACCGAATCCGGTGATGGTGACGCTTTGACCTTTGTGCACGGCACGGACGATGGTGTCGACCACGTTCTCGACAGCCGCAGTAGCCGTGCGCCTGTCCGTACCCAACTTTTCGGTCAGAACGTCGATCAGTTCCGCCTTGTTCATTGAATCCTCCGCAGACTAATGGCCCGTCGTCGGACCGACTAGGTACCACGGTAAACCCAGTTTGAGCAAGAGTCTATGTGCCACGCCAAAATTCATGTGGTTTAGCACACGTCCAGCTACCGCCCCCAGGGGATGCGCCGCCAATCGTCGGTGGTGATTACGCTTGCGAAATAGGCTCCGGCAGCGTCACGGGTTTCCATGACGGCCTTCCCTTTTCGAAGTCGCCGATGACGTCGGCCTGGCGCAACGTCAGGCCGATGTCGTCCAAACCCTCCAGCAGACGCCACCTGGTGTAGTCGTCAATATCGAACGGCAACACGACGGTTCCCGCCGTCACGGTGCGCGCGGTCAGGTCGACAACCAATTCCAGGCCGGGCTGTTCCTCCATCAGCTTCCACAGCATTTCGACATCGTTCTGTGACATCTGCGCGGCCAACAGGCCGCCCTTGCCCGCATTCCCACGGAAGATGTCGGCGAAACGCGACGAGATGACCACCCGAAAGCCGTAGTCCGACAGCGCCCACACCGCGTGCTCACGCGAGGAACCGGTGCCGAAATCCGGTCCGGCCACCAGAACACTGCCGTGACGGTAGGGCTCGGTGTTCAGAATGAAGTCCGGATCGGCCCGCCAACCGGCGAACAAGCCGTCCTCGAAACCCGTGCGGGTCACCCGCTTCAGGTAAACGGCGGGGATGATCTGGTCGGTGTCGACATTGGACCGGCGCAGCGGGACCCCGATGCCTTTGTGAACAGTGAAGGCTTCCATAACGATTCTCCTTCGATCGTGGTGGTCGGGGCGCTCAGGCCAGATCGGCGGGCGAGGACAGGGTTCCGCGGACCGCGGTGGCGGCGGCCACCAGCGGCGAGACCAGGTGGGTACGGCCACCCTTGCCCTGCCTGCCTTCGAAATTGCGGTTCGAGGTGGACGCGCAGCGCTGGCCCGGCTCGAGCTGATCGGGATTCATGCCGAGGCACATCGAGCAGCCCGCCTGGCGCCATTCCGCGCCCGCGGCGGTGAAAATCTCGCCGAGTCCTTCTTTTTCCGCCTGCGCGCGCACCTTCATCGACCCGGGTACGACCAGCATTCGCACCCCGTCGGCGACGTGGCGTCCCTTCAAAACATCGGCGACGGCACGCAAATCCTCGATCCGGCCGTTGGTGCAGGAACCGACGAATACGGTGTCCACGCTCACCGCGCGCAGCGGCATTCCCGGCGTCAGGTCCATGTAGCGCAACGCCTTCTCGGCGGCGTCGCGCTCGTTCTCGTCGGCGATCTGGGCCGGATCCGGCACGTCGGCGCCCAGCGGCAGGCCCTGGCCCGGGTTGGTGCCCCAGGTGACGAACGGGGTCAGCTTGTTCGCGTCGATATGGACCTCGGCGTCGAAAACCGCGCCCTCGTCGGTCTTCAGCGCCTCCCAGGCGGCCACCGCGGCGTCCCAGTCCGCGCCCTGCGGTGCGTGCGGGCGGCCCCTGAGGAATTCGTAGGTCACCTCGTCCGGGGCGATCATGCCCGCGCGAGCGCCCGCCTCGATGGACATGTTGCAGATCGTCATCCGCGCTTCCATCGACAGCTTGCGGATCGCCTCGCCGCGGTACTCCAGCACATAGCCCTGGCCGCCGCCGGTGCCGATCTGGGCGATCACGGCCAGAATCAGGTCCTTGCTCGTGACGCCGGGCGCCAATTCGCCGTCGACGGTGATGGCCATCGTCTTGAACGGGCGCAGCGACAGCGTCTGGGTGGCCAGCACGTGCTCGACCTCGCTGGTGCCGATGCCCATCGCCAGCGCGCCGAACGCGCCGTGGGTGGAGGTGTGGCTGTCGCCGCACACCACGGTCATGCCCGGCTGGGTCAGGCCGAGCTGCGGGCCGACCACGTGCACGATGCCCTGCTCGACATCGCCCATCGGGTGCAGGCGGACGCCGAACTCGGCGCAGTTGCGGCGCAGCGTCTCCACCTGGGTGCGCGAGACGGGGTCGGCGATCGGCTTGTCGATGTCGGTGGTGGGGACGTTGTGGTCCTCGGTGGCGATGGTGAGATCAGGCCTGCGCACCGGCCTGCCCGCCGCGCGGAGCCCGTCGAAGGCCTGCGGGCTGGTCACCTCGTGCACGAGGTGCAGATCGATGTAGATCAGGTCGGGTTCACGGGAGGAACCTTCGCCGGCACCGGTAGTGACGACGTGCTGTTCCCACACCTTCTCTGCCAGTGTGCTGGCGCGCTCGGCCATGGCTTGATCACCTTTCGACGGGCATACTTGGTATCTCAACATATGAGACGTTAGTATCGTTCTATGAGACAGCATAGCGGTATCGGTGTCCTCGACAAAGCCGTGGCGGTGCTCTACGCCGTCGCGGACGAGCCATGCGGTCTCAACGACCTGTGCACCCGCACCGGCCTGCCCCGCGCCACGGCGCACCGGCTGGCGGTCGGGCTGGAGACGCACCGGCTGCTGGCACGTGACGGCAACGGGCTGTGGCGTCCGGGCCCCGCGCTCACCGAACTGTCCGCGGGGGCCGCCGATCCACTGGTGGAGGCCGCAGGGTCCATTCTGCCCCGTCTGCGGGAGATCACCGGCGAGAGTGTCCAGTTGTACTGCCGCGACGGGCACGCACGCGTCTGCGTGGCCGCGCTGGAGCCGCCCGTCGGCCTGCGCGACACCGTGCCGGTCGGCTCCCGGCTCCCGCTCACCGCGGGCTCGGCGGCCAAGGTGCTGCTGGCGTGGGCCGATCCCGAACTACAGCGCACCGTCCTGGCCGACGCGGTGTTCGGCGATCGCGCGCTGGCCGAGGTCCGCAAGCGGGGGTGGGCGCAGAGCGCCGCCGAGCGCGCACAGGGCGTGGCGAGCGTCTCCGCGCCGGTCCGCGACACGGCGGGCCTCGTGGTGGCCGCGGTGTCGGTCTCGGGTCCGATCGACCGGATGGGCAGGCGACCGGGCGCGCGCTGGGCCGCCGATCTGGTCGCCGCCGCCGAGGCACTGCACAAGCGGTTGTAAAACGAAGAAGACCCCCGGTCGAATTCGACCGGGGGTCTTTCTTTGTAGCCCCGACGGGATTTGAACCCGCGCTACCGCCTTGAGAGGGCGGCGTCCTAGGCCGCTAGACGACGGGGCCAGGACGATCTCACCGAAGTGAAACCTTGCTGGGGTACCAGGACTCGAACCTAGAATGGCTGAACCAGAATCAGCTGTGTTGCCAATTACACCATACCCCAAGGATGGAAACGCTCGGCCTGGCATCTCACCGGCTGGTTGTCGGTGTTGCGAGGCCGTGTTCCGCGGCGAGGAGAAGATTACCAAACACAGTGGGGTAAACTACAAATCGCCTGGTCAGAAGCCTATTTTTGGCTGTTTCGACCGTTCCGGGGCGGCTGCGGACCGGCCGCGTCCGCCCCGGACGCACTCACTGCGCTGCGGGCACCCAGCCACGCGCGGCACGCAGCCGGTCGAGCGAGACCTCGCGGCCGAGCAGTTCCATCGACTCGTAGAGCGGCGGGCTGATGTGCGAACCCGTCACCGCGACGCGCACCGGCGCGAACGCCTTGCGCGGCTTGAGCCCCAGATCGTCGATCAGCGCCTTCTTCAGCGCCTCTTCCAGGGCAGGCGTTGTCCACTCGGCCAGCGGCTCCACGGCGGCGATCGCGGCGTCGAGCACCGGATCGGCCTCGGCGCCGAGGTTCTTGCCGCCGGCGGCCTGGTCGATCGCGAACTCCGCGGGCTCGACGAACAGGAACTTCAGCAGGTCCCACGCGTCGCCGAGGACGACGATGCGGGTCTGCACGAGTTCGGCCGCGGCGAGGAACGCCTTCTCGTCGATTTCGGCGCCGATATGCCCCTGCGCGGTCAGGTACTCGCGCAAACGGTGGCCGAAATCACCCGGCTCGAGCAAACGAATCTGCTCGGCATTGATGGCGTCGGCTTTCTTCTGGTCGAAGCGGGCCGGATTCGAATTCACCGTCGAAATGTCGAATGCCGCCACCATCTCCGCCATGGAGAACACATCGCGATCCTCGGCGATACTCCAGCCGAGCAGGGCCAGGTAATTCAGCAAACCCTCGGGGATGAATCCGCGATCACGGTGGACGAACAGATTCGATTCCGGGTCGCGCTTGGACAGTTTCTTGTTGCCCTGGCCCATCACGAACGGCAGGTGACCGAACTCCGGCGTGAACTCCGCGACCCCGATACGCTGCAGTGCCGCGTACAAAGCGAGCTGGCGCGGCGTCGAGGACAACAGGTCCTCGCCACGCAGCACATGGGTGATCTTCATCAACGCGTCGTCGACCGGATTCACCAGTGTGTAAAGCGGATCGCCATTGCCGCGAGTGAGCGCGAAGTCGGGCACGGTACCGGCCTTGAAGGTGGTTTCGCCGCGCACGAGATCATTCCAGCCGAGATCTTCGTTCGGCATCCGCAACCGGATCACCGCGGGCCTGCCCTCGGCCTTGTATGTCGCGATCTGCTCGGCGGTCAGGTCCCGATCGAAATTGTCGTAACCCAGTTTCGGGTCACGACCGGCCGCGAGATGCCGGGCCTCGACCTCGTCCGGGGTCGAGAAGGATTCGTAGGCCTCGCCCGCCTCGACCAGCTTGCGCACGACCTCGAGGTGCTGATCGCGGCGCTGCGACTGCCGGTACGGCTCGTAGGGCCCGCCGACCTCGGGGCCCTCGTCCCAGGTCAGGCCGAGCCAGCGCAGCGCGTCCAGGATCGCCCGGTAGGAATCCTCGGAATCGCGTGCGGCGTCGGTGTCTTCGATGCGGAAGACGAAGCTTCCGCCGTGGTGGCGCGCGTACGCCCAGTTGAACAGCGCCGTGCGGATCAGGCCGACGTGCGGCGTGCCGGTCGGCGACGGGCAGAAACGGACCCGTACTTCAGTCATGACTCTCTCTCCGCGGTATCAGCGCTTGGTGGCAACAGGATTGGTGAGGGTGCCGATGCCCTCGACGGTGACCGACACGTTCTGCCCGGCCCGCAGCGGGCCGACGCCTTCCGGTGTGCCGGTGAGGATCACGTCACCGGGCAGCAGGGTCATCACGGTCGACACCCATTCGACGATCTTGGGGATGTCGTGCAGGAACAGCGACGTGCGGCTGCGCTGGCGGACCTCGCCCTCGACCTCGGTGACGATCTCCAGATCGCTTGGATCCAGCGCGGTTTCGATCCACGGGCCGAGCGGGCAGAACGTGTCGTAGCCCTTGGCCCTTGTCCACTGCCCGTCGTGGCGCTGCTGGTCGCGGGCGGTGACGTCGTTGGCGACGGTGTAGCCCAGGATGACATCGGCCGCCTTGGCCGCGGGCACGTCCTTGCACGGGCGGCCGATCACCACGGCCAGCTCGCCCTCGTAGTCGACCTGAGACGAGCTGGGCGGCAGGATGATCGACGCGTTCGGGCCGACGATCGCGGTGTTGGGCTTCATGAAGATCACCGGGTCGGCCGGCGCCTCGCCACCCATTTCGGCCGCGTGGGCGGCGTAGTTCTTGCCGATGCAGATGACCTTGCTCGCCAGGATCGGCGCCAGCAGGCGCACATCGGCCAGCGGCCAGCTCCGGCCGGTGAACGTCGGCGAGCCGAACGGGTGTTCGGCGATCTCCTTGGCGGTGGCATCGCTGCCGTCACCTTCGATGCTGACGAACGCGACTCCATCGGGACTGGCAACTCGACCTAAGCGCATGCCCCGGAGTCTATCGAGACACGCCCACCTGCCCGAACGCACCCGGGATGCGGCGTGCGACGAGTGATGCGCCCGCGGGTGGAGTGCGGGCAATCTCACACCGGGGTGATTCGAAGCCGCTGCCCGCCTGTGGGATTCGCACTCCGCACCGTCCTCGCCGGTTGTGATCTGTCAGACACCGAATCGAGGGGCGTCATTCGGCGGTCACGGGTGTACCGTGAATCCAGATGTTCACCCCATGAGACATCAATCTCAAATATTGAGATGCAATCGTGCAATCCGGCGAGGTGAGAATCGTGACACAGGTGCGGCCGAGGGCCGAAGTGACCAGGATCGGCGACGGCAGACGCTGGCTGATGCTCGCCCTCGGTGTGTTCGCGCAGACCTCGAGTTCGATCTTCATCCACGGCACCCCGTTCCTGCTGCCCGCGCTCACCGCGCGCGGCGATTCCCTGTTCGCCGCGGGCGCGCTGGTCGCCCTGCCGACCGTCGGCCTGGTGTGCACGCTGATCGCGTGGGGCTATGTCGTCGACCGGATCGGCGAACGGATCGTGCTGGTGGCGGGCACGGCGCTGATGTTCGTGGCCGGGGTGGCCGCCGCGCTGGTGGACAACCCGATCGCGTTCGGCGCGCTGCTGTTCCTCGGCGGTGTCGGCGCGGCCAGCTCCAACGGCGCGAGCGGCCGGGTGATCGTCGGCTGGTTCCCGCCCGACCGGCGCGGCCTGGCCATGGGCATCCGCCAGACCGCCCAGCCGCTCGGCGTCGGCCTGGCCGCGCTGAGCATTCCGTGGGTCGCCCAACACCACGGCATCCCCGCCGCCCTGCTGGTCCCCGCGCTGATGGCCGGTATCGCCGCGGTCGGCTGCCTGGTCGGCATCGTCGACCCGCCACGTCCACCCGCCAAGGCCGCCGACCGCGCCAACCCCTACCGCGGCGATTCCACCCTGTGGCGCATCCACGCCGTGTCGATCCTGCTGGTCGTCCCGCAGGCCACCCTGTGGACCTTCGCCCTGCTGTGGTTGCACCGCGACCTGGGCTGGTCGCTGGCCGCCGCGGGCGCCCTGATGACGGCCACCCAATTCCTGGGCGCCGCAGGACGAATCGGCGCGGGCGCCTGGTCGGACCGGGTCGGCAGCCGCCTCGGCCCGCTGCGTCAGGTGGCCGTCGCCGCCGTCGTCGCGATGGCCGCCCTGACGACCACCGCCTGGACCGGCTGGTGGTGGCCGGCCGTCCCCCTGATGGTCGCCGCCTCGGTGATCTCGGTGTCCGACAACGGCTTGGCCTTCACCGCCGTCGCCGAAATCGCGGGCCCGTTCTGGAGCGGCCGCGGCCTGGGTATCCAGAACACCGGCCAGAACCTCGCCATCGCCGCCGTCCCACCGGTTTTCGGCCTCCTGATCACCGCCACCGGCTTCCCCGCCGCCTTCGCGGTGGCCGCCGTCGCCGCCGCGGCCGCGGTCCCGTTGGTACCGCGAAAGTAGCTGTGCCGCATCATGTTTCGCTAGACCGAATCCTGGTGCGACACAACAGGACGGCGAGAGCCCGCTCCCGGTGCGATCCGGAGCGCGCCTTGGTCGGACAACGCGAAGGCCCGCTCCGGCAACAGCCGAGCGGGCCTTCGGTTGTTCAGCGTCCTCAGACGATGGCGGCGATCCGGTCGCCCACCTCGACGGTGGAGGCGGTGCCGGCGCGCGAGACCAGGTCCTTGGCGACGGCGGACTCGATGCGCGCCGCGCCCTCGGTGTTGCCGAGGTGGTTGAGCAGCAGCGAGACCGACAGGATGGCGGCAGTCGGGTCGGCCTTGGACTGGCCCGCGATGTCGGGGGCACTGCCGTGGACCGGCTCGAACATCGACGGGTTCACGCCGGAGGCGTCGATGTTGCCCGAGGCCGCCAGGCCGATGCCACCGCTGACGGCGGCGGCGAGGTCGGTGATGATGTCGCCGAACAGGTTGTCGGTGACGATCACGTCGAAGCGGCCCGGGTCGGTCACCATGTGGATGGTGGCGGCGTCGATGTGCTGGTAGGCGGTCTGCACCTCGGGGAACTCGGCGGCGACCTCGTTCACGGTGCGCTGCCACAGCGAACCGGCGAAGGTGAGCACGTTGTTCTTGTGCACCAGGGTCAGGTGCTTGCGGCGGGCCTGCGCGGTGGCGAAGGCGTAGCGGACCACGCGCTCGATGCCGAAGCGGGTGTTGGTGGACACCTCGGTCGCGACCTCGTGCGGAGTCTCGACGCGGATCGCGCCACCGGTGCCGGTGTAGGGGCCCTCGGTACCCTCACGCACGACCACGAAGTCGATGTCGGGGTTGCCCGCCAGCGGGCTGGTGACGCCGGGGTACAGCCGCGACGGACGCAGGTTCACGTGGTGATCCAGCGCGAAGCGGGTCTTGAGCAGCAGACCACGCTCGAGCACGCCGCTGGGCACCGACGGGTCGCCGATGGCGCCGAGCAGGATCGCGTCGTGCTGCTTTAGCTCGGGCAGCACCGACTCCGGCAGGATCTCGCCGGTGCGGTGGTAGCGGGCAGCGCCCAGGTCGTATTCGGTCTTCTCGACACCGGGCGACACCACGTCGAGCACCTTGAGCGCCTCGGCGATGACCTCGGGACCGATGCCGTCACCGGCGATGACTGCGAGTTTCATGAACAAGCTCCGTTCGAAGTCGGGGCGGATCGTGCCGCGCCGGGGATACAGGTGCGCGCCGCCACCGTGGGGTGACGGCGCGCAGCTGCCGATGTCCCGGAGACCGGGACGTCACAACTCAGGCCAGGTCGACCAGGACGACCTTGGCGGCGCCGACGGCCTCGGCGATCGCGGTCTGCACCTCGGCGGACACCTCGCGGTTGACGCGCAGGATCACGGTGGCGCCCTCGGCGTCCACGTCCTGGCTCAGCTGCGCGGCCAGGATGTCGATCTCGGCCTCGCCCAGCTTGGTGCCGATCTTGCCCAGCGCGCCCGGCTTGTCACCGTAGTTCAGCACGGCCAGGTTCAGGCCCTCGGCGCGCATGTCGTAGTTGCGGCCGTTGATGTTGACGATCTTGTCGACCAGGTTCGGCTCGGTCAGCGTGCCCGCGACGTTCAGGGTCGAACCGTCGCCGAACACGGCGCGCAGGTCGACGACGCTGCGGTGGTTCGGGCTCTCGGTGGCGGTGGTGACCTCGGCGGTGATGCCACGCTCCTTGGCCAGCGCGGGCGCGTTGACGAAGGTGACCTGGTCCTCGACCAGCGCCGAGAACACGCCGCGCAGCGCGGACAGCTCCAGCACGGCGACGTCCTGCGAGGCGAGCTCGCCGCGCACCTGCACCTCGACGCTGACGGGCAGCTCGCTGGCGATGGCGCCGAGCAGGTGGCCCTGCTTGCGCACGACGTCCAGCCACGGCGCGACGACATCGTTCACGGCGCCACCGGTGACGTTCACCGCGCCGGGCACGAACTCACCGGCCAGCGCCAGCAGCACCGACTTGGCGACATCGGTGCCGGCGCGGTCCTGGGCCTCGGCGGTGGAGGCGCCCAGGTGCGGGGTCACGACGACCTCGGGCAGCTCGAACAGCGGGCTGTCGGTGCACGGCTCGGTCTCGAACACGTCCAGACCGGCGGCGCGCACGTGGCCGGACTTGATGGCGTCGGCCAGCGCCTGCTCGTCGATCAGGCCACCGCGGGCGGCGTTGACGATGATGACGCCCGGCTTGGTCTTGGCCAACGTCTCGGCGTTGAGCATGCCCTTGGTCTCGGGCGTCTTCGGCAGGTGGATGGAGATGAAGTCGGCGCGCTCGAGCACCTCCTCCAGGCTCAGCAGCTCGATGCCGAGCTGGGCGGCGCGAGCGGGCGAGGTGTAGGGGTCGTACGCGACGATCTTGGTCTCGAAAGCCGCAAGACGCTGCGCGAACAGCTGGCCGATGCGGCCGAGGCCGATGACGCCGACGGTCTTGCCGAGGATCTCGACACCGTTGAACTTGCTGCGCTTCCAGGTCTTCTCGCGCAGGGTGGCGTCGGCGGCCGGGATCTGGCGCGCGGCGGCGAGCAGCAGGGTGACAGCGTGCTCGGCGGCGGTGTGGATGTTGGAGGTCGGCGCGTTGACGACCATCACGCCACGCTCGGTGGCGGCGGGCACGTCGACGTTGTCGAGGCCGACGCCGGCACGGGCGACGATCTGGAGCTTCTTGCCCGCCTCGAGCACCTCGGCGTCGACGGTGGTGGCGGAGCGCACGAGCAGCGCGTCGGCCTCGGGGACCGCGGCGAGCAGCGCCGGGCGGTCGGGGCCGTCGACCCAGCGAACCTCGACACCGTCACCGAGCGCGTCGACGGTCGACTGGGCGAGCTTGTCGGCGATCAGAACTACAGGACGGCCTGCTTGGCTCACTGTGGGGTACTCCTGGGGAAGAGAGGGGGTCGGCAGTTACCGCCGACCAGAATAGTCGGCGGAGTTCGGCTGCCCTTACCCCCCTGCCGAAAACCGGGTGAACCCTGGGTGTCGCGCCACCTACCATCACGCCATGTCATTGCGCACCGTCCCCGACTCGATGGATCCGGCCGTCGTGGCCGCCGTCGACGCCGAGCTCGACCGGGTGGCGGCCGAGCACGGCGTGTCCATCCGGCTCGCCATCGAAAGCGGCAGCCGCGCTTGGGGTTTCCCCTCGCCGGACTCCGACTACGACTGCCGGTTCGTCTATGTGGCGAGCCTGGAGACCTATCTGTCGCCGTGGTCGCGTCGCGATGTCATCGAGACGCCGCTGGTCGGGCTGCTCGATGTGAACGGCTGGGACCTGGCCAAGGCGCTGCGCCTGCTGGTGCAGGGCAACGCGGTGCTGGTCGAGTGGCTGATGTCACCGATCGTCTATCGCGGCGACGAGGCGTTCCGCGCCCGCCTGCGCGAAGTGGCCGAGGAGGTGGCCGATCGCGACCGGATCGCCCGGCACTATCTGCACCTGGGCGCGCGCCAGTGGGCGCTGTTCGAGCGCAACGGCGGCTTGAAGAAGGTGTTCTATTCGCTGCGCCCGGCGATGGCGCTGCGCTGGTTGCGCGAGCATCCCGGCGCCGCGGTGGCCCCGATGCACCTGCCGACCCTGCTCGCCCAGTGCGAGCTGCCCGCCGACCTGGTCGCCTCGATCACCGAACTGACGGCACTCAAGTCGAAGACCAGGGAAATGGGCTCGGCCGAGCCGCCGCGTTTGATCGCGGACTTCATCGACGACGAGTTCACCAGGGCGGCAGCGGAATTCGCGACGCGCGGGCCGCGCGATCTGACGGCGGCGCGAGCGGTGACCGACGAGTTCTTCCGCGCGGAGGCACTGGCCCCCAGATAGCAGAAACTCCGCACCTACCGGTGCGGAGCTTCACGTTCGTACGCTGGTCAAGCGCAGAATCAGAGGACGCGGACGTCCTGAGCCTGCGGGCCCTTCTGACCCTGACCGATCTCGAACTCCACACGCTGACCCTCGTCGAGGGAGCGGAAGCCCGAGCCGCTAACAGCCGAGTAGTGCACGAAGACGTCGGGTCCGCCGCCGTCCTGTGCGATGAAGCCGAAGCCCTTCTCGCTGTTGAACCACTTCACAATGCCCTGAGCCATTTCAAAACCTTCTGTAGACGAGCCAGGTCCTAATAGTCCGGTCCCGGTCTCGGCTTCAACAATGCCATGATCCGACGAATTCCTCCACACCCGACTTCGTCGACTGTGAGGAAGCCAACGCCGCGATGCCGTTGACCGGTGCCGTCACACAAGCGACCGCTTGGATGCTCGGTGTATGCCGAGGTAGTTGCGGCGAGGATGCCGGATTCGATCGACACCCTCCACCGAACCGGCTGGCACGCTTCACCATCGACATCTCTATGCCACTGTGCCCGGTCACCGTCAGCATCCCTAGACATTTTCAAGAAACCTAGTACGGCAAATTTCCTACCAGCGTATTTTCCGAGTTTGTGAGGGAGGGCACACCCCGCGGAGAAATCACGCAAGGAGTAGAGAGTGCTGGACATCAACCATTTCACCTACGGCTGGGTAACCCCACTGCTGGCGTATCTCATGTCGGTCATCGGATCGATGCTGGCACTGCGTTGCATGGTTCGCTCGCGCGCATCGGGTAGTCACGGCGGCTGGCTCACCGCGGCCGCGATCGCACTCGGCGGGACCGGCATCTGGGTCATGCATTTCATCGCGATGCTCGGCTTTTCCGTGCACGGCGCGACCATCCGATACAACGTCCCGATCACCTTGTTCAGCGCCGCCGTCGCAATGGGCGTGGTGTGGCTCGGCCTGTCCATCGTGGTGCGCCGCAGCTGGGACAGCGCCGCCCTCCCGGTGGGTGGGACGATCACCGGTCTCGGCGTCGGCGCGATGCACTATTCCGGCATGTACGCGATGAAGACCGACATCGAAATCGTCTACGACCCGTTCGTCGTCGCCGTCTCGATGGTCATCGCCGTCGTCGCCGCCACGGCCGCGCTCTGGTTCGCCCTGCACATCCACGGCCTCGTCGCCACCATCGGCGCCGCCCTGCTGATGGGTGTGGCCGTCACCGGCATGCACTACACCGGCATGTTCTCGATGAGCGCGCACACCAGCGCCCACGTCGCCCACGCCTCCGGCGCCACCGCGTACCAACTGCTCACCCCGCTGATCATCGGAATCAGCATGGTCACCATGGTGCTGCTCATGCAGGTCGGTGTCACCGAGGCCGAGGACCCCAACCTGGCCAGGCCGGTGCACGATCAGCGCGCGAGCCGCTTCTGGCCCAGCGGCCAGAACTGAATCTGTCGTACCCCGTTGAGACACTGAGGAGGTAGCAATCACCGGCTCCGGCCGAGTCTTCACGGGGGATCTACGTGCTGTTTTTCATCATCGCGGCCGTGCTCTGCGCGGGCGCGGGCGCTCTCGCCCTGTTCGCCGCCTCGATCGCCGAATCCAAGGCGAGCGACGCGCTGCTCGCGTCGCGGGCCGCCTCGCATTTCATCGGCGACGGCAACCCGACCAGCGGGTTCTTCGTCCTGCGCGCCCGCCACGACCGGTTGCACCGGCTCAGCACACGGTGGCTGAGCGTCAGCGCGGTGGCGTCGCTGGCGGCGACCGGTTTCGCGATCTACGCCGTCGCCGTCTACTAGACGACCCGCACGTGGTGCGCTTCCGGTCCGCGCCGGGTCTCCCTGACCCCGAATTCCACCCGCTGACCGGCCCGCAGCGTGCGGAACCCCTCCCCGACGAGTTCGGTGTACTCCACGAACACCTCCGCCCCGCCCGCGTCGGGGGTGATGAATCCGAATCCCTTGCCGCTGTCGAACCAGCTCACGACGCCGCCCGGCATCAACCGACCTTCCGAATCATTTGCCTGACACGCTGATTCGCCCATGGTCGCATGCCCAGCCCCGCGACACGAAAGCCGTGGAGTTCTCGCAGCCGTTCGCAGGCATCCACGCTGGATAAACTCCAGGTAGGTCCGCAGGGGACCGGCCGGGTCCGGGAGAACGGAGAGTCGGTGCAGCGCAGCGCCACCACCGTCCGTTCCGCCGCCGAAGCGGTCACCGTCTTCGCGGCCACCGCCGTCGCGGTGCTCGCGATCATGCTGCCGATCAGCTTCGCCGCCCTGGCGCAGGCGCGCCACATCGACCTGCTGGTGTTCAACATTCCGCGGGCGATGACCGGTGGCGCGTTCGCCGCGGTCATCACCGCGGCGGTCACGGTCGCCGTCGGCAGCCGGCGCACCGCCCGCTGGACGGCGCTGCTCGCACTCGCCGGCATCGTGCTGAGCCACCTGCTGTTGGTCCCCCACAGCGACAACGCGGACTTCACCGGCCTCTCGCTGGCCACGCTCAATTTCCTCGACGCGCTGCTCGCCGGCGTGACGCTGGGCGCGATGGCCGTCGTGGTCTGGCCCGAACCACTGCTGCGGACCGTCTACCTGTTCGCGGTGCCCGCCGCCGCCGTGCTGGGCGACCTCACCGAGACACCCACCGACGAGGGTTCGGCAGGCTTCGACGGCGTCCTCGCCGGCTCGCTGCCGCTGTGGTTCATCACGGCCGGGGTACTCGCACTCGCCTACTTCGCGATCACGACCGTCACCCCGCCGCGCAACGGTGTCGACACCGCGATTCCCTTGGCCCCCGTGTTCGCCGGCGTCGTCGCCTTCTCGACCATTCTCATGACGTCACTCGCCGTGGCGTCCCGCGAGACGAGCATCCCGGCTGTGCTCGTCGGCTCGATCGTCGTCGTCGCGGCCGCGACGGTGGCCGCGCTGATCCTGCCGGACCGCGACGGTGTCCTGGTGCTGCTGATGACCGGTTTCGCCGTGGCTGGCAGCCTCGTCATCGCGCTGCCCCGTTCGGGCCTGGTCGACGTGGGCACCGTCATCGCCCTCGGCGCCGGACTGCTGGCCGCCCTGCGCCGTCCCCATCCCCTGGCCGCCGCAGTCAGCGTGGCGGGCTTGGCGGTCTTCGTCCTGGCTACCGACCTTCTCGACCCACCGGCAACCCTCAATGCCGCGATCGGCTGCCTGGCACTCGGCGCGATCTGCGGCTATTGCGTCGGCTCCGCCGTCCCGTTGAGCCCCACCTCTGCCACGGTCGGCCTGTCGATCCTGTGCGTGCCGTCCATCGGAGTCGCGTTGAGCGACAGCGAGTTCGGCCATCTGGCCTACTCGTCGTCCTGGTACCGCACCGCCGACGTGAACCGAGGCCCGCTCCCGGCGGCGATCGCGATCGGCATCGCCATCGGCATCGCCATCGGCTGCGCCGTCGCCATCGCACTACTGATCCGTCACCGCCCCGCGCCCGACTAGTCAGGCGTCCTGCCAACCGAGTTCGGAGAACGCCCGCCCGGTCAGTACCTCCCCCAGCCCGACACGGCAGTACTCGACGATCTCCGTCGGCAGCGCCGACACCTCGAACCACCGCAGCTCCGAACACTTCTCCGGCTCACAGTTCGTCACCGCACCTCGCCAACGCCGGACGGTGAAGAACATCTGCACCCGCTCGGCACTGTGCAGCACATGCGCGAATTCGACATCCCCCGCGTCGATTTCAACCCCCACCTCTTCGCGTGCCTCCCGAATCAGCCCCGCTACCGCCGACTCCCCCGCCTCGAGATGCCCGGCAGGCACGTGGAACAACCCGTCTCCGAACCCGGTATCGCGCCTGCGCCCCAGCAACACCCGCCCACCCCTGTCGAGGAGCACCAGATGAACGCCGACGAGCACCCGATACTTGTCCACGATTTCCACCCTACCGAGAACTACGAGACCACCCATCCCACAGCCACATTCGGGGTATACCGAGAACATGAGTTTCCCGGTGACCTTCGGGCTCGCCCAGGTCGTCCTCCTCGCACTGATCGCACTCGCCCTAGCCCTCCTCGTCTCCGCAGCCCTCGCGGCCCGCCGCCGCCGAGGCGCGAAAGCCGTCCTCGGCCGAGGCGCCCCCGCCCTCGCCCTCCTCCTCGTCGCCACCCTCCTCCTCTGGATCGCCACCCTGCTCCAGACCTACCTAGGCCTCACCGGCGAAATCGCCGCCGCCCACGTCATCGCGAAACCCGTTGCCGGACAATCCGACCAACTCGACCTGGAACTGACCATCTTCGACGACGAGGGAGCGGTAGACACCCGCACAACCCACCGCGTCGAAGGCAACCTCTGGGTCCTGCAAGCCAACATCGTCGAACTACACCCTTGGGTCAACGCCCTCGGCTTCCACTCCGGCTACAAAATCACCCGCCTCTACGGCCAACGCCTCGACGGCAAACACACCACCCAAGACCACATCATGCTCAACGGCAGCGACCGAGACTTCTTCGAAGACATGAACGAAGGCATCTGGTACACCTCCCCCTTCGTAAAATCCGCCTACGGCAACGCCGTCATCGCCACCCCTGGCGAATACGACGTCCTCATCTCCCACGACGCCATCAAGGTCCGCGCAACGAACTGAGCTTGTGGTGACTCTATGCAGCTGTGACACCGTTCGACGTCAGCCATCCCGAGGAGACAACATGGCCCGTGCCCTACCCTCAGGCGGACAAGCTGTCTGTCCAGGTGTGTGAGATCCCGTGGTGCCCGTTCGCCGCCGAGCCACCCGTGACGGCCGGCGTGTGCGCCAACAGCACCAGCGGATGTGGGACACCCATAGACCTTTCTACCTGTCACTGAACCTCAACTCGCTCGAGCTGAAGTACACGCGAGCGGGATATCCAGAAAGGGGCGGTAACCCATGACTATTCAGCGAACGCACGATGCTTGGGAAGCAATTGCAGAATCAGCAGAAGAGGCGATACACCTCCGCATCTGGGCCGCAGCACTGGACGCGCTGTACACCCAGATCAGCAGCTGTGGGCCAACTGCGACCCAGACCACCGAAGGGTACCTGTAACGGTTACAGGATCGGCTAAGTTTCCCAAGCCCGGTCTTCATCCATGCCAGCGGCCAGACATTGACGCGGACAGGTCAGCTCACTCTCGAAATGTGGTTCCGATAGTACTCGTGCCGAATGTGGTCGCCCTGACCAATAAACGCCCGAAACTCACCCATTCGATACGCGAGACCGCTGGACCTCTCGTCCTTGATGATTTCGAAGTCTTTGTCCAGCAGGGAAATTCGACGGTCGATTTCAGGATCGTCGATGGAGAGTTTCGCCCGCTGAATTATCTGTGCCGCGGTGAGGAAGGTGTCCGGGTCCTGTTGGGCCTGGTCACGCAGAACCTTGTAGATGGGATCTGTGAGTGGATCTCCGTTGCGCTCGATCGGATTACCGATGTGACGAAGTGCGCGGGAAATGGACTGCCCGATCGCTTTGGCAACCGGAGGTGGAAACGCATTGCCGATCTGACGATATTGAGCTGTCTTCTTGCCCGTGAAGATCCATGCAAACTCGCCGTTCCCGGTATCCTCCAGCTCGGACCGATGCGCTTCGTCCCTGGCAAAGACCCATCCTTGAATGCGCGCAACCATCTCGACTGTCAGTTTCGGGCCGAACTCGGTCATCGGCCGCTTGTCGTAGGGCGGCGCGGTGTCGTGCACCCCGTAGGCGTCTACACCGAGTTCCGCCCAGGCGCGCTTCGCCCTGGTCGGACCAAGGTCAGCACCGCCATGTTTCTTCGATCCGCCCACGATTGTCGGAGCGATACCGTTTGCTTTCTCCGCCCACGCAGCCGCACCCTTCCAGCCACGTTCCATCATCAACGGCAGTAGCGTTTCCCCGACGGTCCTGACTTCGCCGGTCGCCTCGGGCCACTTGAAGTACTGGAAATCTTCGGATGCCATGGCAACGAGAACAAATCGAGGCCGCAGCTGAGGTACTCCGTATTCGGATGCCTGGATAAGGCGCCACTCTGCCGAGTAGCCGAACTTGTTGAGTCGATCCAGCACATGCTGCCGGTATCCGGCAAAGCGCGGCATGCTCAACCCGCGGACGTTCTCGAGCAACAGCGCACGGGGTCGCACTACATCAACTTGCTCGACGGCCCAAGCAAACAGGTCCCGCTCGTCATTCGCGCCGAGCTGCTTTCCCGCAATGGAGAACGGAGGACACGGAACACCCCCTGCGAGCAGATCGATCTGCCGTCCGCCCCGCCCCTCGGCATCCGGAGCAAATGCCTTCGGGTTGAACACCGCAGGATTGGCCACGTCACCGACTTCGACCTTCCAGTGCGGACGATTACGCTGAATGGTGTCCGCAGCGGTTTGGTCGAGTTCGACGGCGAGCTTGTGCTCGAAGCCTGCTCGCTCGAGCCCGAGCGCCTGGCCGCCTGCTCCTGCGCAAATCTCGATGACGCTGAGCTCGGTCACGCGGTGTCCCTTCTGCGAAGTGATGTATCGAGCGATCCTGTGGGACGCGGATGGCTATCATGCCGTGCAGTCAGAGACCAGTCGAAAGCTGGGTAGAGGATGGATCGAGACGACTTGCCGCCGCCGAGGCCGGATAGCCGCAATGGCGTACCGGCAGCATCGTCGCCCGGCCGTGGGCGCAACATGCGGGCGATCAGGCGTACCGACACCAAGCCAGAGGTCGAGCTGCGGAGCGAACTGCATCGGCTCGGGTACCGGTTCCGGAAAGACTTCCCGATCGCGGTCGTGGGTCGCAGGCCAGTCAGACCGGACATCGTGTTCACAGCTCGCCGGGTTGCGGTGTTTGTCGATGGCTGCTTCTGGCACGCATGCCCTGAGCACGGCAGATCACCGACCACGAACGAGTGGTATTGGACACCAAAGCTCCGCCGCAACGTCACACGGGATCGGGAAGCGGACGCCGCGTTGTCGACGGCTGGATGGACAGTGGTCCGAGTCTGGGAGCACGAACCGGTCGCGTCTGCACTGACCGCTGTGGTCGACAAGCTCGATCGGGACCCGAACATATGAGCGATCGTAGGTGATCAGGTAGCTGAGGTCACGGCAACCCACCGGCAGAGCTAGATTGGCAGACATGGGGATGACATTCGGAACTGATCTGCTGGGGTGGAAGCGCAGCCGAAAGAACAAGCTCGGCTGGAAGTGGGTACCGAATACCGCCGACACCGACAACGTGTCGAGCCTCCGGCTGTCGGCGGCTGTGCTCGAGTATCTGACCGCCCCGAATCCGAACGGCGGTGCATCCGATCCAGTCGAGCCTCCCGACAACCCGGGTGCGTTGCTCGAAACCCAGGTCGCGGCCGACCTCGCCACCGAGCTTCCGCTGCTGGATCCACAACGCAAGTGGGAAGTCCGCAAAGGGCAGAGCATCGTCAACTATGCGCAATACCAGCATCTGGCCGCTATGGACCGCGCTATCGCGAATGATCCGAACCTTCGCGTCACCCTTGGGACCGACTACCTGATCAAGCCGGACGTCCTCGTGGGTCTTCTCAGCACCCCGACAGCGACAGAGCATCCCTGGTTGCACGCTGCGCTTGCCTGCAAGTGGACAATCCGGTCCGACCGGGTCCAGAACATCCGTCACGAAAACGGCAATATGATCCGGCATCGGCGGGGACGCTTGCCTCATTTGGTGACCATCACCGCAGAACCGTTGCCGACGCGGCTGGCATCGATCGCACGCGGAACCGGCGAAGTCGACGCCACCTACCACCTTGCATATCCCGCCATGGCACAGGCCGTGGCGGCGGTCGGAACCCGCGAACAGCAAGATGCGTGGGCAGAGGTCACCGAACAGGGACGTCTGCTGGACTACACGCGACTCGCTGCGTCGCTCGCTACCTGGTAGCCCACCGGGAAACAGCTATTCGGCCGAAACCACCTCGTCATCGAAATGCCGCAGCAGTGCACGGACATCGGCAGCGTCCATGCCTGCCCCTGCGGCAGGCTCTTCTTCCAGGTCGGCCAGTTGCTTAACATCTGGATCATCGAGAATCGCCGCCATGAACCTCAGCTTCGCATCCAAGCGGAGGCGCACCACTTCGTCGACCGTGCCGCGAGTGGCAAGGACAGTCACTCGTGTCTCCGTATCCGGTGCAAGTCCGAGCCGGTGGATGCGGTCCAGGCTCTGCAGGAATCGACCGGCCATGAAGTCCCTGTCGACATAGACCGCGTCGTGGCAGACGTGGTGGAGGCTGACGCCTTCGCCGAGCGTCGCTGGGTTGGAGATGAGGACGTGGCAGTCAGGGTCTTCCCGGAATCGCCGCAGCTGTTCGTCCCGGTTCAGAGTGCCGCCGTATACTGTCGCCGGTCCGAAATTTTCAAGCAGCTTCTCCAAAGTTGTCAAGCTACGAACGAATGTCGTCCACACCAGCGTTTTTCGGCCCACGGCGGCGTTGACCGCAACAATCTTGACAGCTTCGCGATACTTGGGTGAGAGCTCGATGTTGGGGAGGTTCTGCAAGAGGTCGTAGAGCGAATCGCCCGGCGAAGGCTGAATCGGCGGGAGCTGGTATTCCAGCGGTTCGTAGCGGCTCGTTCCTTCGAGAAGCAGAGCCGGGCTCGTCGCGGCCATCAGCATCCGGAGCATCGCCCGGCCGAGGGCTTCGATATTCCCTCGCGAACCCTCTGCGCGGGTGGAGAAGTTCCCTTTCAGCGCTTCGTAGATCTCCGCGTGAATCGGTGGCATGTCCACGTATCTAATTCTCGGCTCGAACGGCGGCAGCCCGAGCTCCCCCTTCGTCGTGCGGGTGAACAGCGGGCGCAGCACGGCGCTGGCCCGCGCGAGATCACCACCACCGACAGCCTCGATCACTGCCCGCTTGCCGTGACCCGGCCACACGAACGAGAGCAAACTTTCCAGGTCACGCGCACCGTTGGGTGCCGGTGTCCCTGTCAGGATCAACCGGCGGTTCGCCAGTGGGCCGAGAGCCAGAGCCGCCGAGCCGTAGGTTCCGCGGGCGCCCAGCTTGATCCGATGTGCCTCGTCGAGCACGATCATCGAGGGCTTCGCCCTGAGCCAGGCTGCCAGACTGTCCAGCGAACGATCGAGGCGTTCGTAGTTCACGATGCACAGCTCCGCCAAGGGATCGGTAGAGCGGCCTGTTACGGCAGTGCGCAGTGGTTTCGCGAAGCAGTACGTGCTCTCGTACTCCCAGGATTCGTAGGCTGACTTCGGACCGACGATGAGAATACGTTCCGCTTGCCCGCGAGCGCGGGCCGCAGCGTAGACAGCCAGCGCCACACGGGTTTTGCCCGCACCTGGAACACTGAAGTTCGCTCCGTGCCGCAGCGACAGAAGCCTAGCGATGTCGCGTTGCTGGAATGAAGTGAGCTCGCCGGTCCATTCGCTGCCGAGCAGATCGGTAACCATGTCCGGCCGGACGCCCGGCGGGTCGTCCGTCGCACCCGCCAGGTTCCGCTCGACGGCTTCGGTGTCGTCGAGCACCCCCGTGACAAGCGACTTCAGGTCGTCGGCCCACTCCACCTCAGGGTGGGGCCAGCCTGCCAGCTCTCCCAGATTGACGAGAAGATCATCGAGATCAACTTCTGCGGACAGCGGCCCCCGCGCCCCGGAGGTGCTGAGACGGGCTGCCAGCTGTTGGAACTCACGTTGACATGCCGGCGTCGTGAGCAGTTCCACCCGGGTTCGGGTCATCCCGAACCGAAGCCGGAGCGAAGGGTCGTCACCAGCGTCGTTCACGAGAGTTCAGGCCTGTTCTCAACTGCGGTGGCGAGCCAGTCGAGGCCACTGCCAGGTATCTTCACCGACCGCTGCGCCTCGGTAGCGAGCTGCTCCAGCACAGTATGCATCTGGATCAGCGCGTCGTCGAAGGCATCCTCGTCGAGACTGGAGTTGCCCCGCGCCAAAACCAGGTCCGTGACGGCCTGTTCGAGATCCTTACACGCCGCAGTAACCCGGTCGGGAGCAGCGAGACGCTTCTTGCGAAGCATAGCGTCACGACCCGCAACAGTGATCGCCTCACCAAAGGCCTCGTGGTACGCCGAAATAAGTTCTTTTGCAGCCGTTTTCGCGGGCTCGTCAACAGAATCAGCAGTTGCCACAGCCCTGGCTCGCAGAAGCCTGTCGGTGATGGCACGCGCCGCCGCGACATCGGCTCCGGGTGACTTCACGCTACGACCCAAGCCCGGAATTACAGCAGCGCCGGTGTCTGACTCCACGCGGCCGAATTCGTCGACCAATCCCTTGTCGAGGTACCGTTCCTGAAAATCCGTGCCGATAAACCGGACATCGGTCTTGGCATAATCCAGGACGATGGCGGCCAGCCGGGATTCCTTGAGCAGCTCTGCCCGCTGAGGGCTCTTCCTCTGCTCTTCGCGGTACACGCGATAGAGCTCGCCAAGTTTCTCTTTGGACTGCTCGAAGTCCACGAGCCGCATCGACTCCTGCCCAGTGGACTGGCTGCGTTTGATGCAGTTGCGCAGTTCGGCCAGGACCCAGAAGTCTCGCTCACACACGGCTGTCGTCGTGTGAAAGGTCTTCGCGATGACCGTTGTCGGGCGGTGCAGCTGGTCACGCTGCTCTTCCAGCGCCAGAAGATGGTTGATGTATGAGTAGTCGCGCCGCTTGTCCCGCCGCAACTGCAGGGACACTTCGACGGCATTGATGTCGTCCCAGGTACACGAAGCTGGCAACACACCGACACGCATACTGGTGAATGTTCCGCCGTCTCGAAGCGCAGCGCAGCGAGTGTTCCCGTTTACCAGGATGCCTTCGCGGGTGATCAGGCCGGGTTCGATTTGGCCAAACTCTTCGAGGTGCTCCGCCAGTTTGTCGAATTCGGGATCCGGCTGCGATGGGTCTGCCGGCCGACAGGTCAGCAGATACTTCAGGTAGTCCTGGCTCTCCTGGCTCCATGGATCCTCGGAAAGGGCCGCGTCACGAGCCTGATCCAGGCTCCGCTGCGCACGGATTCGATGCGTGCCGGGATTATAGTAGAGCGCGTTGAGCGGCATATCGATGACTTGGACGTGCAACGGGGCGTCGCGCCACTCCAATGTCAGCGTCTCGGCGACACGACCATCGTGGTCCAGGTCCTCGAGACGCTGTGCAACCATCGTCCGAACGGCTTCCGCCGTAGGAGGAACGCCAAAATTTGTGAACATGTTTCTGCAGTCTCTTTCGATCGAACCGTGCTGACTCAGGTCAGCTGCCGCTTGCTGTATCAACTACTACACAAAAACCATCTACTTCAAACGGCCCCTCACTTCGTCCCGGGACTCCGCCGGGAGTGTCCGGTACAGGGCCCACAGGTCCTCGACTTCACTGAAGCCACGAGCGTCGCGCTCGATCCACTGGCTCAGCATCTGCTTCTCATAGGTCTGCAGCTTATCGACCTGATCCAGCATGTCCGCGAGGTCCGCGACCCATTCCCGGCCGCCGATGCGGCATCGGCTGCACTCGATGAGTAGTTGCACTTCGGTTTCACCCGTGGGCAGCTTCACCGCACGACGGGCGACGTCGAGCTGCGAAGCGACATACGTGCCGGCATAGTTTTCGCCCGGCCCGATACCACACGAGCGGCACTTGCGGCCGTCTCGCACCATCAGCTCGTGCCGGTCGGCAGCGGTGATGGTGACTCCGACCTGCCGCGTCGCCTTGCCCGGCTCCCACACAGCCACGCCCTGCTCGACGAACCGATGCTCGTGCGGTCCGAGAGACGCGTCTTCACGATTAGTGTCGATCCGCCAGCCGAAGTCTCGGAGGTCACGCATCCGCCGATCGATCTGGGACTTTCTGGGAAACGCCTCTCTCAACTGATGCTTCGTGAAGAGCTGGCCGACTCCGATCTCCTGCACCAGCCACAGCGCACAGGCCTTCATCGCGCCGAGCTTCGGGTCGTTCCAGTCAGGCAAGTCCATCAGGTCTCGTCCTTTCGTGTCGATGCGCCAGGCGGAATCACTCCACCAGATCGGCCTAGCGGCCTGGCCCTATCAACGGAACAGCAAAACCCGCACGGTGGGAAGCGATTGGCCGTCACGACTTTTCCGGCGCGACCAGGCCAGATAAGTCTGGAAAAGTCAGGACAGCCGGCCTGTTTCCCGTCCCCACCCGGCGAGGCACAATGGTTTCGATCGTGCATATGGCCTGGGGAGAGCTGTTTTGATCAACTGTTCGGATTACGAGTTCGACGAAGGCTGGTCGTATAGCCAGTGCCGGTTTCTTTTCGAAGTTCGCAAGCTGATGTGCTGCACCCGCACGTCGCATCGCCTGCTTGCCGACGGAGCCAATATCAGCAAAGACGCCGTGACACGGCTGCTGACAGGCCAGCACAAGCGCGGACCACATGAGCCCACCCTGAGACAGATCTACGTCTTTGCCAGGTCAGCGATCGACGGAAGCCTGGAGGTAATCGACTGGGAGGACCTCCGCCAGCTACGGCAGGACTTTGCTGGCGGCCCGAATGGATCAGCCAGCAGCGCTGGGCAGAAATCTGCCGTCGCATGCCCGGAATGTGGGACATCCGTACCGGAAGCGCTGGCAATCCCCGCTGATCCGTGGCCTGCGGCATCCGATGGTGTAGTCGGCGGCCGGTGGGGGGGGCCCGCCACGCCACCGCCGCCCTCTCCCACACCCCCACCCACACCCCCACCACCACCGCGACCGGAGAGGACGACACCACCCAGGCGCCGC